>NZ_JBEPXO010000021.1:0-44297 GCF_041641895.1 Salinigranum sp.
CTCGTCGAACATCCCCGTCGACATGTAGCGCTCGCCGCTGTCCCAGTAGACGGTGACGACGAGTGGGTCTTCCACACCTTCCTCCGAGAGCCGGCCTGCGACCTTCCGGGCGACGAGGTTCGACGCGCCGCTGGACTGGCCGACGAGGATTCCCTCCTCGCGGGCCAGTCGCCGACACTCGGCCTCGGCCTCGTCGATGGTGACGGTCTCGACGGCGTCGAGGAGGTCCACGTCGAGGTTCGGCGAGACGAACCCCGGGCCCATCCCCTGGAAGTCGTCGATACCGGGTTCACCACCCGAGAGAACGGCGTTGTCGGCGGGTTCGACGGCGACGATTTCCATCTCGGGGAACGCCTCGCGGAGTCTGCGCCCCGTCCCCGTGATCGTGCCGCCGGTTCCGACGCCCGCGACGAGCGCGTCGATCTCCCTCTCGTCGACCTGTTCGAGTATCTCGGGGCCGGTCGTCCGGTAGTGTGCCTCGGGGTTGGCGGGGTTCTCGAACTGCCGCAACTGGACCATCCCCTCGGCTTCGAGTTCGTCCGCGCGGTCTTTCGCCGTGGAGATGTCGCCCTCGACCAGTTCGATGGTCGCGCCGTAGGCCTTCATGATGCCCCTGCGTTCGGGTGACTTCGAGGCGGGCATCACGACGGTGAGGTCGTACCCCTTCGCC
The DNA here is from genome assembly GCF_041641895.1 of Salinigranum sp. Classification (NCBI taxonomy): domain Archaea; kingdom Methanobacteriati; phylum Methanobacteriota; class Halobacteria; order Halobacteriales; family Haloferacaceae; genus Salinigranum; species Salinigranum sp. Next base: position 671 of record NZ_JBEPXO010000021.1, read on the forward strand.
GCGGAGACGACTGCGAGACCGATACCCGTGTTGCCGCTCGTCGGTTCCACGAGAGCGTCGCCGGGTTCGATGTCGCCGGCCTCCTCGGCGGCCTCGACCATCGCCAGCGCCGGACGGTCCTTCGCCGACCCGCCCGGGTTCTTCGACTCGATCTTCGCCGCCACCGTCGTCCCTTCGGGGGAGGAGACTGCCACGAGCGGGGAGCCGACGGTGTCGAGGATGCTCCGGTCCATACGCCCGGTTGCAGGCCGGACGGTAAACCGATGACGGACTGGGGAGAGATAACTGCCGTGTAATTTTATACTATGCACACGTTTCACCCACACAACATGACTGAGTTGACGGACGGACCCATCACCCTCCACGCCGAAGAGTCGTCGATACTCGTCCACGGAACCGCGTTCGAGCCGCGGCCGGGACTCGACCTGACCGCCCGTCTCGGCGACGAACGCGTCACCAGGGTTGACGTCTGCTTCGGCGCCCCCCCGCCGGGGTTCGAGGCCGACGAGCACACCCGTCTCATCGCGCCGACGGTCCCCAACGGGGTCGACGCCAGTCGCGTCTACCGGGTCGGTGGCCCGGACAACCTCACGGACTACGGTGTGGCGCTCACCCGGGTGTTCGAGGACGTCGACGGCCCCGTCATGGTCGAACTGGACTCGCTGACGGTGCTGTTACAGCACGCCACGCCCGAGGCCGCCTTCCGGTTCGTGCACGTTCTCAGCGGCCGGGTCGACCGGGAGCGGGCGGTGCTCGTCGCCACCATCGACCCCGCCGCGCACGACGAACAGACGGTGGCGACGATGACGCAGCCGTTCGACGTGGCCGTCACGGGCGGGGACGGGGCCCGTCGCATCAGGCGCCGGACCCGGTAGACAGGTCGCGCCGCGGCCGAACAGCGTTATTACGCTCCGTTTCCAACCCAGGGTCGATGAGCGAGACCCACCGACTCGAGACGATGCGACCGAACCCGGCGTGGGACGCCGACTCCTACCCCGCAGTCGTCGACGCCCTCTCCGAAGAGGGCCTCACGTTCAACGTGTGGGGCGGCGACTGGTGCAAGGACTGCCGGGCACAGCTACCCGACTTCGGTGCGGCGCTGGCGGCGGCAGGCGTCCCCGACGAACGGGTCGACCACTACCCGGTCGAGAAGGAGGCGGACGGCTCGAAGGTCGGGCCGAGGGTCGACGAGTACGACGTCGAACGCATTCCGACGGTGGTCGTCGAACGTGACGGCGCGGAGGTGGCGCGGTTCGTCGAGGAGGAGGCCGTCCCCATCGCGGTGTACCTCGCGGAGCGACTCACGCCGAGTTCGGTCGACGCCGACGACTGACGCCGGACACAGAACGCGGGGCTTTCCACTGCAGGCCGGCGGCACTTCGGCGTTACGGCCCACATCGTAACTATGAACCACGAGGAGACGACCGCCGTCAGCGACGGGACTGTCCCCCGCCGTCGGGCGGACCGATGAGAACGCGCGACGTCGGCGCTCGGACGGTGTTCGCGTGGGTGCTCCTGACCACCCTGGTGGTGGTGTCGTGGCTCCTGGTCGAGCCGCTGCTCTCGTGGCTGCTCGCGACGGGGTTCCTCGCAGTCGCGCTCGTCCCCGCGCAGCGCCGACTCGAGCGACGCCTCGACCCACGGGTATCCGCCGGTCTCCTGGTGACGGCTGTCGTCCTGACGGTGGTCGTCCCGCTCGCGTTCGGCGTCAACGCTCTGGTCACGCGGGGTACGGTCCTCCTCGACGGCATCTTCTCCGCCAGTGAGTTCCAGCAGATACACCGCGCCGTCGAGCGGTCCACCGGGTACTCCGTCTCTGTCGAACCGCTCGTTCGGCGGGCCGTCGAACGGGTGACGACCTACGCGAGAGCGCAGGCGGAGACGGCGATCCGTGCGAGTCTCGACGCGCTCGTTGGGTTCTTGCTGCTGACGTTCGTCCTCTACTCGCTCCTCGTCGACCGCCGGTCGTTCGTCGCGTGGCTGCGACGGACGGTGCCGCTCGCGCCCGACGTCCGCGACGAACTGTTCGAGTCGACCAACGGGATGGTCTGGGCGGTCCTCAAGGGCCACGTCGCCGTCGCCGTCGTCCAGGGAATCGTCGCGGGAATCGGCCTCTTCGTCGCCGGCGTCCCTAACCCGCTCGGTCTCACCGTCGTGATGATGTTCCTGGCTGTCGTCCCCGTGGTCGGGGTCTCACCGGTCCTCGGCGGGGCGGTGCTCTATCTCGCTCTGAACGGGCAGATGCTGTCGGCCGCGTTCGTCGTCGTCTGGGGGTTCACGGCCGTCGCCGTCACCGACGACTACCTCCGCGCGTGGCTCATCGGCGAGGAGACGAGCATCCACGGGGCGCTTATCTTCGTCGGCGTGGCGGGCGGGACGTACCTGCTGGGAGTGATGGGCCTGTTCGTCGGTCCCATCCTCGTCGGCCTCCTCAAGGTGACAGTCGACGTGTTCGGGAGCCACTACGGCGTGGGCCACGGCCCCGCGGCCGACTGAGCGCTCGTCGACAGCGAGTCGACAGCGAGTCGACAGCGAGTCGGAGGCCCGTACACCACGGGGTCGCGTCACTCGTTCCCGTCCGCGCCCCACGAGAGCGCCTCGGCTATCGACGACTTCGGCGGCGAGCAGGTGAAGCCCTCGCAGGCGTACACCGTCGGCCCGTCACGCGCCTCCCGACCCGCCCAGACGGGCGGAGCCTCGTCGAGGTCCAGTCGCTCCAGCCACGACCCCAGTCCAGCGTCGGTCTCCGGCCGCTGTGTCACGACGGCCGCCGGGAGGTAGCGCGCGGCGAGCGTCTCGCGCCACGCGGCGGGGCGTTCGTCGGCCGCCAGCGTCAGTTCGAGCACCCCCCGGTGGTACGTGTCGGCCGCGAGGGCGAGCGTGACGTGCTCCATCGGATTGCCCCGAATCCGGTTCGCGTGGGTCTCGAGCACGCGTCGAGCGACGTCGGAGAAGTCGGTGTCGGGAGCGAACCCGTCGAGCGCGAAGAGGAGGTCGACCGCCACACCGAGCGACGAGGGCGTCGACTGGTCCGACAGTTCCTGTGGCCGCGTCACCAGTCCTTCGCCGCTCGCGGGCGTGAAGTACAGCGTCTCTCGCTCCTCGTCCCAGAACTCCTCCTCGACGACTCGCGCGAGGTCGAGCGCGAACGCCAGGTGGTCGACGTCGCCCGTGACCTGGTAGAGGTCGAACGCCCCCCGGGCGAGGAAGGCGTAGTCCTCGAGGAAGCCCGGCCCTTTCACGTCGCCGTCTTTGTACCGGTGGGCGAGTCGCTCCGCCTCGGGGTCCCACAGCCTCTCGCGGACGAACGCGAGTGCCTCGGCGCCACGCTCGGCGTACGACTCGTCGAGGACGCGCCCACCTAGCGCCAGCGCAGAGATGGTCATCCCGTTCCAGGACGCAAGCACCTTCTCGTCGCGTGCCGGTCGGACGCGCTCCTCGCGCGCCTCGAACAGTCGGTCGCGTGCGTCGTCGAGCCGCTCCCGTACCGTCTCGACGTCGAGGTCGTACTCGTCTGCGAGGTCCGAGAGGCTCGCCGCGAGCGTCAGGACCGTCGCCCCCTCGAAGTTGCCGCCGGGGGTGATGCCGTACCGGTCACAGACGAGTCCCACCAGGTCGTCGTCGTCGAGCACGTCGGCCACCTGTTCGGGCGTCCAGACGTAGAACGTCCCCTCCTCGCCCCCGCTCCGGGCGTCGAGCGTGCTGTAGAATCCCCCCTCGGGGTGGGAGAGTTCGCGGTCGAGGAACGCGAACGTCTCCCGTGCCACCTGCGCGTACCGTTCCGTCCCCGTGAGCTGGTACGCGCCGAGGTAGACCCGCGGGAGGAGCGCGTTGTCGTACAGCATCTTCTCGAAGTGCGGAACCACCCACTCGCGGTCGGTCGCGTAGCGGTGGAACCCGCCGCCGAGGTGGTCGTACATCCCGCCGTCGGCCATCGCGTCCAGCGTCCGCGTGGCGACCTGCAGGGGGTCGTCCTCTCCGGTCCGGACGTACGAACGCAGGAGGAGGTCCAGCCGCGCCGGCTGGGGGAACTTCGGCCCCGAGGAGCCGAACCCGCCGTACTCGCGGTCGGCGCTGCGGAGCGCGGCACTCGTCGCGTTCGACAGCGCCTCCGCGGAGACGTCTCCCCCCGAGTCGGGCGTCTCCTCCAGTTCGTTCCTGAGTAACGAACTCCACTGGTCGGCACGGTTCTCGATTTCGTCTCTGTCCTGTTCCCACGACTCGGCGAGGCGTTCGAGCACGTCCACGAACCCGGGCATCCCCTGCCGCGCCGTCGGGGGGAAGTAGGTCCCGACGAAGAACGGGCGGCCGTCGGGCGTGAGCCACACCGACAGCGGCCAGCCGCCGCGTCCGGTCGTCCGCTGACAGATGGTCATGTAGACGGAGTCGATGTCGGGACGCTCCTCGCGGTCGACCTTGATGGGGACGAAGTTGTCGTTGAGGAAGTCGGCCACCTCGGGGTCCGCGAACGACTCCTCCTCCATCACGTGACACCAGTGACAGGCGGAGTAGCCGATGGAGAGGAAGATGGGAACGTCACGCTCGCGGGCCTCCGTCAGCGCTCGGTCGTCCCACGGCTGCCAGTGGACGGGATTGTCGGCGTGCTGGCGGAGGTAGGGGCTCTCCTCCTCGTCGAGTCGGTTGCGTCCGGCGGGTTCTGTCATGCGTCGACGTTGCAGACGAAGGCTCAAAAGAGAGCGGTTCACGACTGTCGCTGTGGGTCACTCGAGACGGCGTGGACGGCCGACGACGAGGAGAGCGGCACCGACCCCGACCAGCAGCAGACCGCCGAGGTACGTCCCGATGGCCAGTCGAGGACCGAGTCCGCACGGGACGGCCCCGCCGATGCAGTCGCCGGCCCGCGTCAGAAGAAACCAGGCGTAGACGGGAGCCACGAGGAGACAGACGGCAGCGGCGAGCCACGCCACGAGGGCCGCCCGGGCGTACCCCGGCTCACACCACGCGTCGAGTCGGTGACGAACGCCGAGGGCCGTGGCCGTCACCAGAACGCCGGGGGCTAGCGAGAGAGCGACCAGAGCGAGGACGCGACTCGACTCGGACACGCTCGACGGTTCGTCTCCGGCCACATGAACCGTCCGGAGCGCCGCTGGGGCGGCCAGACGACCCGGCGACCGACGACGGTTGCGGGCACGACGATGCATATCCCTGTACAGGATTCACGGACAGAACGACAACCTTTACACTCTCGTGCTGAAGTCCTCCGGTAATGACGGAGACCGTACTCTTGGTGGGAGGAGGCGGCCGAGAACACGCCATCGCCCGCGCGGTGGCCGACGACTGCGCGCTGTACGCCTGTGCGTCGAACCGGAACCCGGGCATCGCTCGACTCGCCGAGTCGGTGGAACTGCTCGACGAGACAGCCGTCGACGACATCGTCGCCTACGCCGACGAGGTGGGCGCGACACTGGCCGTGGTCGGCCCGGAGTCGGCGCTCGAAGCCGGCGTCGCCGACGCGCTCGACGACGCGGGGGTGTACACGTTCGGTCCCCGGCAGGCGGAAGCGCGTATCGAGACGGACAAGGCGTACCAGCGGCGGTTCATGCAGGAGCACGACGTTCCGGGCTGTCCGGCGTTCGAGGTGTTCGAAGACACCGAGGCCGCCTGCGACTACATCGATTCCTTCGACGGGGACCTGGCGGTCAAGCCCGCCGGTCTCACGGGCGGGAAGGGCGTCAAGGTCATCGGCGACCAGGTCACGGCCGAGGAGGCGAAGGCGTACCTCCGCGAGGAGGCGTACGAGCGCGTCGTCCTCGAGGAGCGCCTGGTCGGCGAGGAGTTCACCGTGCAGGCATTCGTCGCGAACGGCGACGTCCGCGTGACGCCGGCGGTACAGGACCACAAACGCGCCTACGAGGGCGACGAGGGCCCCAACACGGGCGGGATGGGGTCGTACTCGAACGTCTCGTTCGACCTGCCCTTCATGCGGGAGGGCGACTACGCCGCGGCCGTCGAGGTCGTCGAGGACGTCGTCGACGCCCTCCCCGACTACAAGGGCGTCCTCTACGGGCAGTTCATGCTCACCGCTTCGGGGCCGAAAGTCGTGGAGTTCAACGCCCGCTTCGGCGACCCCGAGGCGATGAACACCCTCCCGGTGCTCCGGACGCCCTTCGTCGACGTCCTGACCGCCGCGCGCGACGGCGAGTCGCTCCCCGAACTGCACTTCGAGGAGCAGGCGACCGTCTGCAAGTACGCCGTCCCCGACGGCTACCCCAGCGACCCCGCGGCGGGCGCGCGAATCGACGTCGACGAAGAGAGCGTCGGGACCGCGCTGTTGTTCTACGCCTCGGTCGACGAGCGCGAGGACGGCATCTACACCACCACGTCGCGGTCGTTCGCCGTGGTCGGTCTCGGCGACACCATCGAGAAGGCCGAGGGTGTGGCCGACGGGGCGCTCGCCGCTGTCGGCGAGGGACTCCGCGTCCGACACGACATCGGGAAACACGACCTGCTCCGCGAGCGCATCGACCACATGGACGAGCTACGCGGCTGACGCGTCGGCCCGGGACCGCACGACTGCGGGCGGACCGAGAGCAGAGCGGACCCGGCCGAAGAGCCGAAGGGTCGAAGGGTTCTCCTCGCTCGACGCCAACGGCGGGACATGACGCGAGTCGGAGTCGTCGGCGCCGGCGCGGCCGCGGCGGCACTCACCTACGTCGTCGACGGCGCGTCCGCGGCGACGGTCACCGTCCTCGAGAAGTCCGGTGGGGTCTGCGGCCGGGCCGCGACCCGCCGCCACGGCGCGTCGACCTACGACTACGGCGCGAACTACCTGCAGTCCGACGACGAGCGCGTGAACCGCCTCGTGGAGGAAGTGCTCGGGACCGACGGGCTGGTCGACGTGACGGACCCGGTCTACACGTTCGACTGCGAGGGGACCGTCTCGCCGGGGCGAGACGCCGACGAGCACAAGTGGAGTTACGTGGAGGGACTGACCCAGGTGGGCGAGCGCCTGTTCGACGCCACCGACGCGTCCGTCCACCACCACACCCGCGCGGAGACGGTCGAACGGGCTGACGGCACGTGGACCGTAGTCGACACCGACGGCGAGCGGTGGGGACCGTTCGACGTGCTCGTGTTGAACCCGCCGGCGCCACAGACGGCCGACCTGCTCCGGACGGCCGCGTGGGACGACGACCGGCGCGAGACGCTCGTCGACGCCGTCGCGGACGTCGACTATCGGTCGGTCTGGACCGCCGTCCTCCGCTACGACTTCGAACTCGACCGCCCGTACTACGCGCTCGTCAACACGGACAAGGAACACGACGTCGGCTGGGTCGCCCGCGAGGAGTGCAAACCCGGCCACGTCCCCGACGGCGAGAGCCTCCTCGTCGTCCAGTCGAACCACGAGTGGGCCACGGAGCGGTTCGACGAGGCGCCCGAACGGAACGTCGCCACACTCGCCGCGGCGACTGCCGACGTCGTCGGCGACGCGCGGCTCACGGAGCCGGTGTGGACGGACCACCAGGGGTGGCGCTACGCGCTCCCGGAGGCGGGCGTCCCGGGCGGCCCCCTCCAGCGTGCACAGGAGGCAGGACTGTACTGCGTGGGCGACTGGGTCGCCGGCGAGGGGCGTCTCCACGCGGCGCTCCGGTGCGGACTGGACGTCGGCGAACGGCTGACGTACGCCCTCTGAAGGAGTCGTCCCCACGCACGGCTGCCCCCGGTGTTCTCGACGAGGCTGTTGGGGTCTCGTGACGCCGGGGTGTGGTCGACCACGAGACTGCGGGAGGGTTTTTACTCACCGGTGTCGAAGCCGGAGCCGTGACAGACGCCCAGGACGGAGACGGTGACGACGACGGGGACTCGACCGCCGGCCGCCGCCACGAGCGACTCACCCGCCACCCCACGGAGGGGCGCGGGAACTCCCTGATGCGGTGGACCGACGCGAAGTCCCCGCTGGTCGTCTCGCGGAACTACGCGGCCGTCCTCGTCGCCCGCGCGTCACCGAGTCTCCGCCTGAAGAACCACCTGTTCAGGGCCCTCGGCATGTCCGTGGGAGAGGGCGTCGCGTGGGGACTGGAGTCGACGCCGGACGTCTTCTGGCCCGAACTCATCACCGTCGAGGACGACGCCATCATCGGGTACGACGCGACGCTGCTCTGCCACGAGTTCCTCCAGGAGGAGTACCGGACCGGGGAGGTACACGTCGGCGAACGGGCGATGATCGGAGCGGGTGCCGTGGTCCTCCCGGGGGTGCGAATCGGCGCGGACGCGCAGGTGGCGGCGAACTCCCTCGTCGACAGCGACGTCCCGCCGGGAGCGACTGTTGCCGGGGTCCCGGCGCGCGTCGTCTCCCGGGACGGCGAGGACGGCGAGGACGGCGAGGATGACGAGGACGACGAGACCAGCGGGGCCTAGGGACGTCAGTCGTCGACGCGCGGTTGCGGTTCGAAGGCGTCCTGTCCGACCACGCCCTCGGAGGCGTGCTGGAGGCGGACGGCGAACACGGCGCCTTCGGGGTCGTTGTCCTCGACCCAGACCGCCCCGTCGTAGCTGTCGACGATGTTGTCCACGAGGAACAGGCCGAGGCCGGTGCCGTGGTGGACGACGTCGACGTCCTCGCGGCCGAAGATGAGGTCACGCTGTCCGCGGGGGACGCCCGGCCCGTTGTCGCAGATACGGACGACGACGTCGGTCTGACGGTCGATGACGTCGACGGTCACCTCGGCGGCCTCCTTGTCGTTGTGGACGACGGCGTTCTCGAGGAGCGCGTCGATGGCCGCGGGGAGCAGGTCGTCCGCGTGTACCCTGACGCCCGGCAGGCGACCGAGCGAGATGTCGGCGTCGGGGAAGCGCTTCCGGGCGGCCGTGACCCGCTCTTCGAGCACCTCCGCGAGCCGGACCGGGTCGCTCTCGGCGTCGTACGACTGTTCGAGCAGGTCCCGGAGTTCGCGGACCCGGTCGGAGCGCCCGACGACCGTCATCACCTGCGACCGGGCCCGTTCGAGCGCGTCGAGCGCCTCGGGTTCGTCGGTCTGCGTCGCGGCCCGGTCGATGTAGCCGTACAGGAGGTTCAGTTCGTTGCGGAGGTCGTGTCGGACCAACCGACTCAGGACGCGCGAGGTACTCGCGTATCGACGCTGTTTCGTCGTGTCGACGAAGACGGCGACGTACCCCTTCGTCTTCCCGTCGACGACGACGGGGGCCGTCGATCCCCGACCGTAGACGCGCGTGCCGGCCTTAGTCTGGAGGGGGAACTCACCCTGCCAGGGCTCACCACGGATGAGCGTCTCGACGATTTCGTCGACGACGCTCTCGTCGCCGGCGATGACCGAGACGGGTTCGTCGACCAGTTCCTCGCGGGTGTAGCCGGTGAACGACTGCCCCGCGCGGTTGACGTCGCGGACGAGGAAGTTCAGGTCGAAGACGAGCATCGGCGTATCCGCGCTGTGGAAGGCTTCGACGTAGACGGCGGGAGACAGCGAGGACATGTGGATACCACATCTACTGACTCAGAGAGCTTAATGCGTGTGCTACATATACGATGCGAAGAGTTTCCGGAGAGGATCAATAATTCGCGTCTCGATTCCGGACGAAACGAGTTCGGAAGACGAGCGCGCGGACGAGTCGTCCCGGGCGTGCCAGCCGGGACGGGGTGTTACAGGGGGTGGGTCTCGTGCGGGGTGTCGGTGGGTCTCGTGCAGTGGTCGTCCCGGGCGTGCCAGCCAGGACGGGGGTCCCGGGCGTGCCAGCCGGGACGGGGTGTCACAGGGGGTGGGTCTCGTGCGGGGTGTCGGTGGGTCTCGTGCGTACCGGTCGTCTGGCGACGGTCACTCCCGGAGGGCGAACAGTTCGTCGTAGTAGGTGGTGACGAGTCCGAGGATGCCGTCGACGGCTTCGACCTCGTCGTCTTCCCACTGGTCGTGGCCGGCGACGCCGGCGACGAAGTAGTCGGCGAGGCGAGCGACGTCCCCGGGCGTGGCCGGGACGCCATCGAGCATCGACTCGACCTTGATGCGGTGGGCGGACGCCGCCGCGTCCATCCAGTTCATCTCCTGGCCGTGGAGCTTCCAGAAGCGCGTCTGGGCGCTGGCGTAGGCGTCGTCGATGGCCGCGTACTCACAGACTTCGACGAGGTACGACTCGACCAGTTCCCAGCGGGCGTCGTCGAGGAGTGGTCCGTCGCGGGGATCGGCGTCGGTGAGGAACAGCGACTCGTCGAGTCCGTCGTCGACAGCCGCTGCGAAGGCGTCGCGGTTCTCGATTTCGTCCTGGAGGAACAGCGCCTCCACGAAGCGGACGCCCGCGAGGTGGGCCCGAGGCGCGGGGACGTGGGGGAACTCCGCGACGAACGCCTCGCCCATCAGGTCCCGGGCGAGGTTCGCTGCTTCGACCGCACCGGTCGCGTCGCCGGCGCGGATGCAGGCCTCGCGCTCGTCCTGTGCGTAGAAGGCCCGGAGGAGCGTCTCGGCCACCGTGGCGGCGTCGTAGTCGGTTCGGGGGGTCGTGGTGTCGGTACTGCGGACCGTCGTCGTCCGCGTGGGTTCGCGTGCCAGAGAGTTCGAAGATTCGGACATGGTTTGTGGTTCGCGTGCCAGGCGACCCCTGCCGCAGGGTCGTCGGTTTCACAGTTCGAGAGGACATATATAACATCAACTCACCAACTATCACCGCTGAAAATGATAGAAATACAATATTAATTTGAAAGTCATATTTTACAGAATATCTTATCGTTGTAACGGTCTATTTTATCCGTTCGTGAAGCTATTCGGGCCGTAATTAATGCGATATAAATCGCGTTACGTGACTGGAATCGGGCCGGATTCGTGACGTCCGGCTTACCGGATGCGGGCGAAGCCACGCTCGAACACTTTGTCGTTCGGGAGGATGAGTTCCTCCCCGTCGGACTCGATGTGGGTGACGAACAGGTCCATCTCCGAAACGATACCCTGAGTCTCACCGACGCGAACCTCGTCGCCGATGGCGTACGGTTGATTGAGCAGGAGGTAGATGCCGGCCGCGCCGGACGCCAGCATCTGTTTGAACGCGACGACGGTGAGGACGATGAGCGCGAAGAAGTACGCGGCGAGCAGTACGACGAGCGCGCCAGTCGCGACGCCGACCTGTGAGAGCGCGATGAGCGCCGCCAGGAAGAGGACGCTGTACTTCGCGCCCAGCGGGATGACGTCGATGCGCTCCAGTTTGACTCCACGGAGGAGTTCGGCGACGAACAGTTCGACCTTGTCCGCGACGACCAGGCCGACGATGAGGATGAGTGCGGCCACGAACAGTTGCGGGAAGAAGGCCGCGACGGCGCTGCCGAACTGGTCGACGTAGTTGAGACCGACGAGCGAGAGGGCGACCAGGACGCCGAGGCCAATCACGAAGTACCGCGCGAGGCGCGAGACGATGACAATGGTCGAGGTGCCGAAGTCGCGGGCCATACGCTCGAACGACGTCCCCTCGATGGTGTCGGGCACGCCGAGACGCGTGAGGAGGCGCTGGAGGAGGAGGCTCGTCAGGTAGCCTAACACGATGCCGAGGACGACGACGCCCAGTGCAAGCCAGACGCGTGTCGGGACCGTCTCGAGCAACTCCACAGCCGTCTGCATCGTCAGTAGTCCTCCGGGTCGATCTCCAGGATGAGTTGACCGCCTTTGAACGCCCGTACCAGTCCGTCCGACTCGGAGAGCACGATGGCCGTCGCGTTCGTATCACGCGTGATGGCGCCGCCGGCCATGTGGCGTGCGCCCAGTCCCTTCGGGATGTCGACGCCCTCCGCGGAGGGTTCCAGATACCGGTACGCGGAGACGATTTTCCCCGAGTCGGAGATGATGAACGCGCCGTCGAGACGCGAGAACTCCTTCAGCATGACGTTCACGATGGGGTCGCCCACGTGGACGTGGGACTTCTCGAACGGGTTGTACGACAGCGGCCGGGACTTGTTCATCACCTTGCCCGCGTCGCCGACGACGAACAGCGCCCCGACGGGCTTGCCCTTCTGTCCCTTCTTCCCCAGTTCGATGGCCACCTCGAAGACGTCGCGGATGACGCCCGGTTCCGCGCGCGAGTGCGTGAACAGGTCGTACAGTCCCGAGCGCATCGTCTCGTCGACGCGAACGCGGACGACCGAGTCCGGGTCGCCGTCGAAGACTGCGACGGAGCAGGCGAGGTCGTCTCCCTCCGCGACGAGGCCACGGTCCATCGCTCCCTCGATGCCGAACCGGATACGGTCGCGGACGTTCTCGAACTCCAGGGGGAGTTCGACGAACGACTCGGCCTCGACCGCGTTCTGTGGGGCGACGACCACGACTTCGGTCTCGGCGTCGTTGGCTGCGACCTGTTCGTAGAACGAACTGCTCGGTGAGAAGAGGAACACGCCGTCGACGTCCGTGATGAGGTCGTCGAGGAGCTCAGAGAGGGTCGCCATTGGTCCGTAACTCGAACCCCTGTGGGATAAGGGTTTACGTCGTCACGGTCCGGCCGTCGGGTGGTTCGGGCGGTGAGCGTCGGCGCCGACGCCCGGCGTGGGTCGACGACAACCCGACCCGTCTCCGTTCACGCCACGACGGCACGGAGCCACCCGGCAGGTCGGGGACCGGGGCCGGGTCGACGCCGCTCGTTCGGCCGACCGAGTCGTCGGGCGACCGGCGGCGAGACGACCGGAGAACGGTTTGCCAGCAAGCTGCCTTTCGGTCGAGACGCCGTACCCGGTGCCATGCCGACAACGGCTACGACCATCCTCATAGCAGGTGGGCTCGCCGCCGTCCACCTCTTCGCCGGCAAACTGCGATTCCTCGCGGTCGTTCCGCGCAGCCAGTATCTCTCGATGGCAGGCGGAGTCTCCGTCGCGTACGTGTTCGTCCACCTCCTCCCCGAGATATCGGAACGGCAGTCGGAACTCGCGGTGGACGCCGGAGCGCCGGCCGCGACAGAACTCCCGCTGTTTCTCGTCGCCCTGTTCGGGTTCACTGTCTTCTACGGGCTTGAACAGTTCGTCGTCCAGTCGCGCCGCACGGCGGAGGGGCGACAGGTCGTGTCCGCGTTCGAGACGAACGCGTCCGCGCTCGCCTTCTGGCTCCACGTGAGTTCGTTCGCCCTCTACAATGCGCTCGTCGGGTATCTCTCGCTCCACCGGGAGGAGTCCGGTCTGGCAGCCGCCGCCCTCTACTTCGTGGCGATGGCGCTCCACTTCGTCGTCAACGACCACGGGTTGCGAGAGCATCATCGCGAGGCGTACGTCCATCTCGGCCGCTGGATTCTCGCCCTCGCCGTCGTCGGCGGCGTTCTCGCGGGCGTTCTCGTCGACGTTCCCGAACTGGCCCTGGGCTACCTGCTCGCGTTTCTGGGCGGCAGCGTCGTTCTCAACGCTATCAAGGAGGAACTGCCCGAGGAGCGGAGGAGTAGCTTCGGGGCCTTCGGGGCCGGCGTAGTGGCATACACGCTCGTCTTGCTCTCCGTCTGAGACAGGCTCTCGTACCGGACACCGTCGGGCCGACCGGGTGCGGACGACACTCTCCGGGTCGACACCGACCCACGGCAGTTCTCGTGCCTCACCGAATGTCGCGGCGTGGTGACGACAACGTGAGCCGTCACGTCCCGGGGTCTTTGTGTGTGGCACGTGTACTGACGGCACGGGACGACAGACACACTGTGTGTCCGCGCCTCTCCGCGAGGCCACTGGAACCGGGCCACCCCTCCGGCGTACGACACTCCGTTCTCTTCGCGTGGCGGTCACGCGGGACACATCATAGAGCACCCTGTTCCCGACACAGACATGAGTGTACCAGACGACTCCGAGCGAACCTCCCCGCCGTCGGACGAGGAACAGCGCGACCCACACGACTCGATGGTGGTCCTCGAGTGTGCTATCCCCGCGTCGGACGTCGCTCTCGAGACACTCCTCGGGACGTTCCCGGACGTCGTCGTCGAGACGGAGCGGCTCGTCCCGACCAACCACTCGCCGCTCCCCTACCTCTGGACCGACGACAGGTGCGGCCAGGAGTTCTACGAGGCCCTCGTCGCGGAACCCTCGGTCGACCGCGCCTGGCGCGTCGCGACGTTCTCCGAAGGCGCCCTCTACCGTCTCGAGTGGCGCGAAGACCGAGTGCGTCTCCTCGAGTGGCTGGCGGACTCTCACGAGAGTCTGGCGCTGCTCGAGGCGTCGGCCACGGACGGCGAGTGGACGATGAAGTTCCGGTTCCCGGACCGCTCGGCCCTCGGCGACTTCCGGTCGTTCTACCGGTCGAACGACATCGACGTCCGGATACACAGGCTCTACGACCTCACGCAGCCGAAACTCGGGCAGTACAACGTCACCGAAAAGCAGCGGGAAGCGCTCATCCGTGCGCTGGAGATGGGTCACTTCGACATCCCCCGAGAGGCCACGCAGGCGGACGTCGGCGAGGCACTCGGGATTACGGCCAAATCCGTCTCCGAACGACTCCGGCGGGGACAAACGAACCTCATCAACAACTCGTTGACCGTCGGGCAGCCGACTGGGATCGGACTCGACGAGAAGGTCGACCGCAAACACATGTAAAGGGGTCGACTAGTGGGGGTCAACGGACTTGTCATCCCGGCGACCACAGTTCTGGTATGCGTCCACACACGGACGGGCCCTCACCACAGCGGCGAACCGACCATCGACCACACCGGCGCGGAGCAGGCGTCTCCCGAACGGCCCGGCCGCAGGGAGGACGATGATTCCCGCTTCGGTAATCCTTCGCTGTCGTGGCTGCGACCAACCCGTCAGAGCCGTCGAACGCGGGGGGTCGGTCGCCGTCCTCTTCGACCGCTGCCCCGAGTGTCACGGCACCGCGTTCGAGGACACACGTACCGGACGGGTCGTCGAGGCGTCGGCCGGCTACGCGGCAGTGCGCTGAGTTCACCCCCTCTCCTCGCGAGACGGTCGTCGCGTTCCCGACGTGCGAGAGCCACGTTCGGGTCGGGAGTCGGACCGTCACGTGGGTGTCCGTTCCTCCCATCGGTGTTCGAGCGAAGAAGTGCGTGGGACCGAATTCGAACCGGAGTCACTTCGCTCCCGTCGGTCGCTCGTCTCTGGACCGCAAATCCGGTCCTACTCCTTCTCTCACTCCGTTCGCTCAGTGCGTGGGACCGGATTTGAACCGGCGGACTCCTATGAGACAGCGTCCTAAGCGCTGCGCCGTTTCCTGGCTTGGCTACCCACGCGCGTCACGGAGTTTCCGCTCGCGACGATTCAACCCATCGCTTCGAACCGACGGACGCTTTTTATTTACCGGCGTCGAACCGGCCCGTATGTACCGGGCCCGCGACAGAGTCGAGAACGAGGAGTGGCTGGTCCGAATCGACCGCGCCGGCGACAGCCTCGAACTCGGGGCGGACGCCCGCTCGGTCGCCGTCGACCTGTTCCTCTCGCACGTCCCGGAGGCCGAGCGGTCGAAGCCGGCCGTCGCGGCCGCGAGCCTCTACGCCGGCGGCCTCATCGTCGGCGAGGAACGCTCCCAGGCGCGCGTCGCCGAGACGATGGACGTCTCTCGACTCTCGATTCAGACCCGCTGGAAGGACCTCCTCCGCGACGCGGGCTTTCAGCCGCCGGAGTGGTGAGGACGGCGAGGGGGACTCAGGCCGTCCGGACGCCGAAGTGTCGCCACAGCACGTAGTAGGTGACGAGGCCACTGACGATTGCGGCCGTGACGCCCGCGGGCGCGCCGATGAGCGGGGAGGCGTCGGTGGTCGCCCCGATGGCGGCCCGCCGAGCGATGAGGTGCGTGACGCCGAACCCGACGAACGCGAAGGTGGCGAGGCCGACGAGGATGCTCCCGGCGATGGCGAGCGTCTTCGCGCGCATGAGAGAGTGGTACACCCATCAGGTGTGAGAATGTTTCGCTCGCTCGGCCGGCGGTCACCACCCACTGCCCCCCGTTCCCCGTCCCGGGTGTCAGCCGTCTGCGGGTGGGTCCCGCGCGGCGGACCGCCCGTCGCAGTCGGGCGTGAGGTTCCCGTGTTCGTCTATCTCTCCCCGGACGATTCGCGTCGAGGAGATGCGTTCGCCGTCCTCGGCGGGGATGTGGTCGACGACGCTGACTTCGAGCGGGTCGAGACCCTTCTCGCGCCGGATGCGGTTCACCGCCTCCGCGCCCGACTCGGTCTCCGGGGAGACGACGAGCGCGTCGAAGCCGGGTTCGGTCGCGATACCGGTCGGTTTGTCGAGGCGCCGGATGGTGAACTCCCGGTCGTACGCGGCCGCGTGCCGGGCGAGTTCCTCCTCAAGGTCGCGCTTGCGTTCCTCGAACGGCCGGACGTACCGGTCGACGTTCCGGGTCTTCGGTGCGAGGTCGTCGCTCGTGAGGCCGACGGTGACGTCCCCGATTTCGAACGCCCGCTCGAAGAGGGCACGGTGCCCGTCGTGGACCGGGTCGAACGTCCCGCCCAGGGCGACGTGCATACCCGGGCGTGGTGGCGGCGACTCTTAAAATCGACTGCTTCCCTCAGTCGGTCCGGCGCTCGTCTTCGACGGTGATGGTCACGGGCGAATCGTCCTCGGCGGCGTCGGCCCCTCCAAGGCGTCGGTCGAGGTTGAACACCGTGTTCAGCTGTCGCTGGACCTGGTCGACGACGCCGTTGACCAGGTCGGAGGGGGCGATGGCCTCGTACTCGTAGGGGTTGTTGCCCGCGCCGGCGCTCTCGCGCTTGTTCCGCGTCACCTTCTCCTCACTGTTGAGTTCCGCGAGCGCCTCGCGGACGGTACTCGGGTAGAGGCCGGTGCCGTCGGCCACCTCCTCGCTCGTCGACCCGGGGTGCTGCCGGAGGTAGACGTAGATGCGAGCGCGCGTCTCGGTGTCCAGCAGCCACGCCAGCAGGTCGACGACGTTCTCGTCGAACCCCTCGACGGCGCGGTCAGCCTCCGCCTCGAGTCGCTCGCGCGCCGCCTTCGCCTTCGCCGTCGGTGACGAGTCCGCGTCCGCGTCCAGTACGTCGTCGGGCCCGTCGGTACCGTCCTCGTCGGGTCCGTCATCGGTGTCGGGCCCGACGTCGGCCACGGACCCGTCGTCGTGCGTGTCGTGCGTCTCCTCGGCCGGGTCGGTGTCCTCTGGAGCCATCGTGTGTCCGTGGGAAGGTCAAAACTACGGAGCAAAATAGTTTTTGTCGATTATTCACCCACTTCGCCGACTGGAGCGAACGCGTTCAGACGAACAGCGAACGGCAGAGCGCGTCCATCCCCTCCTCGTCGTGGATCCGGCGCTGGCGGGCTGACCCGGACTCCCCGTCGAGAATCTCGCGTAGACCGGAGACGCCGAGACGGTCGCACTCGGCGTCGACGTGGGTCGCGAGGTCGACGACCCCTTCGCCGTCGGGCCTGACGAACGACGCGTCCCGACCGTGGCGCATCGCACGCCACTTGTTCTCGTCCAGCAGTTCTCTCCGGACCTGTGTCCCCGACTCGCCGTCCTCGTACCGCTCGGCGAGGTCGACCACGAGCGCGTGGACGTACTCGGTGAACGCCGTCACGCGGGCGGGGTCGGTCTGGGCGTCCGGCGTCCGTACCTCGACGGTGCCGTGTCCGGTGTGGGGGCGGACGTCGTACCACAGCTCTCCGCGGTCGTTGATCGAGCCGGTCTCGACCATCTGCTTCTCGAACCGCAGATACGCCTCGAAGGAGTCGAACGCCGTCGGCATCCCCGTGTTGGGGAGGCCCTCGAAGACCTTCGCGCGGGCGGAGGCCAGCCCCGTGTCGAAGCCGTTCCAGTACGGCGAGTTCGACGACAGCGACAGGAGCGGTGGGAGGTACCACCGGAGTTCGTTCGCCACCCACGTCGCCTTGTCGGCGTCGTCGACGCCGACGTGGACGTGCAGTCCCGCCGTCGTGTTCCGGTGCTGAGGGTACTGGATGCGGTCGAGCTGGGCGCGGTAGCGTGGTTTCTCGGCGTGGTCGAGTTCGCGCCACTTCGCGGCCGGGTGGAGGCCGGCGGCGGCGATGTGGTAGCCGTGGCGTTCGGCGTGGGTCGAGAGCGCCTTCCGGACGGCTCGGACCGTCTCGTCCACCTCGTCGACGGACTCGATGAGCGGCGTCTGCGTCTCGATGGTGAACTTGAACAGTTCGTGGTCGAGTCGGTCCGCTAAGAGTTCCGGGGGCGCGTCGCCGTACACCAGGTCGTCGATTCCCGACGTCGGTCGCCCGGCCTCGTCGACGATGTAGAACTCCTCTTCGACGCCGAGCGTCCCGAGTCGTGAGAACGCCTCCGACGAGCCGATGTCCATCGACGCGGGCTTGGCTCCCGGCTGTTAAATAAACGGTGGACCCGGCCACCGTCACCCCGAACCGCGCTCACCGTGGCCGCGCGACGACCGCGATGTGGTCCGCGTGGTACGTATCGAGTCGCCGCGTCTCGAGCAGGTCGTACCCCTCGTCGAGCCGTGCTTCGACCCGGTCGAACACGTCCTCGGGCGCGGCGGTGACGTCTTCGCTCCGGGCCTTCACCGCGAGAACGAGCCGACCGTCCGCGGCGAGGAACTGCCGGTTCCGCAGGGCGACGTCCGCCTGCCCGCGCGTCGCGACGTCCTGGACGAGCAGGTCGATGTCGGACTCGACGACGTGCGCGTACGTCTCCGGCTTCCGTGCGTCTTTCAGGAGCGGAAAGAGGTTCTGTCGACTGCCGGCCACGTCGAGGAGGTCACGGGTCGGTCGCGGTGCGAACTCGACGGCGTAGGTCGGACCACAGACGTCGGCGACGTGGCTCACCGTGGTCCCCGAGGCGGCACCGAGGTAGAGGACCGACGCCTCCGGCGAGAGACCCGTCTCCATCCCGAGCGTGAGCATCGCGCCGAGTTTCGACCGTCCGGGGTCCCAGACCCGCCAGCCGTCGACGGACGGTTCGCCGTACACCGGCTCTCCCCGGGTCACGAGTCGGTCGCGTCCGTCGACCGTCCGGCGCTCGACGCCTCCGGGAAGACTCACGCGCCGTCACCTCCCTCACGCTCGGCACGGGCACGGATCCGTTCCATCCGGGCCGCGAGGTCTGCGTGTAGCTTCTCGCGGCGCTCGCCGGCGTAGTGGTCCGCACGGGCGGCCAGCGCGAGTTTCGACGCGAACGTGCGAGCGGCGGAGCCTCTGTCCGCCCGCCGCGTCCCCCGGACGAACTCGTGGGTGAAGATGACGCCGTGTTTCGGCGAGGGGGCGTGTCCGCGGAGGTGCGCGAAGAGGGCGTCCTCCGCTCCCAGCACCTGGATGGTCCCGGCGGGCATCTTCGCCAGCGGTTCGAGCCCGCCCGCGAGCGCGACGAGGCGTGAGGCCAGCACCGGCCCGGCCATCTCGGCGAGGTTCGGAACGACCGCGGGCGCGTGCGTCTCGAGGAAGGTTCGCAGCGCGTCGCGTTCGTCCGCCAGCGCCACCACTTGCGAGGCCAGCGCCACCACACGCTCCTCGGCTGGGTCCTGCGGGGTACGCGCGGCGACGTCTCGGGCGGCGTCGACGCCGCTCCCCACGTCGTCGAAGAGTGCACCGGCCCACTCCTCGACGCGCTCGGCGAGTTCGTTCGCCGTCCGAGCCGCGTCGTCCATCGCCCGTACCGCGTGTTTCAACTGCTGGTCGTCGGCACGCTCGCGCGCTCTGACCGCTCGCGTCGTGGCACGGACGGTCGCCTCGTGAAGCCACTCGTAGTACTCGTCGACGGAGTCGACGACGCCCTCGTCGACGGCGAGTGCCGGCCACTCCCGTGGCGCGTCGGCCTCCCCGCCGGTGATGGCAGCGGCGACGCTGTCGACGTCGTCTCGCTCGACACCCTCGAACCAGCCCCCCTTCGGCGGAGCGGTTCCGTCGTTCATACGTCCACGCCGTCCCCCGCCGGTATATCGGTCCCGGTCGGAGACGGTCCGTCGGCCGCGAGCGTGTCGAAGCGTGTCGCTCGTGGGTGTGTAGAAACGACGTCTGCCGGGAAGTGCCGGGCAAACGGGCGTCCGCTCGTCAGCAGGGCACCGCGCCCCTCACGAGTAGTCGAGAGTCGAATCGGGTTGGGTCGGAGACGACCTTACAGGCGCGTGAGGTTCGCAGCGCGGGGACCCTTGGGCGAGCTCTCGATGGAGAACTCGACCTCCTGTCCCTCTTCGAGGTCCGGGCCGCCGACGTCTTCCATGTGGAAGAACACGTCGTCGTCCGCATCGTCCGTCGAGATGAAACCGTAGCCGCCAGTGTCGTTGAAGAAGTCAACGTTGCCTTTCGCCATTGCAACTGCAACGCCGGCCGAGACACGTATAAGCCTTGTGTATCCGTTTAGAAATTCGGCGTTTTACTAAAATTTGTTTAGAAATAAAGGCATATAGCTACCCGAACGGCCGTTGTTCGACGGCAGCCCCTCGAACAGTTCCGCCTCGGAGCTTTCCCCGAGTGTATCTGCGGTAACGGTCAGTTCTCCGGGGAGATATGTGGTGTGTGTCCGTTTCTCACGCGCCGGGGCGGACGAACACGGGAGAGTCTCACCCGACGGGTGGCACGACGGTCGCTCGGCGGCCTCGGCGGTAGCTATATGTCCGACAGTGAGACACGATGGGGCATGTCTCAGAAGGACTCCGAGGCCGGTGACGACGGACAGTTCGGCGAGTTCGGCGGCCGGCACGTCCCAGAGATGATGGAAGAGCCGCTCGACCAGCTCGCCGACGCCTTCGAGAACATCGTCCGGACGCCCGAGTTCCACGCCGAGTTCAGAGACGTCCTCGAACCGTACGCGGGCCGGCCGACGCCGCTCTACCACGCCGCGAACCTCTCGGAGGCGTACGGTGCGGACATCTACCTCAAGCGAGAGGACCTGTTGCACGGTGGGGCGCACAAGATCAACAACGCGGTCGGACAGGCCCTGCTGGCGAAGAAAGCCGGCAAGTCGCGGCTCATCGCGGAGACCGGAGCGGGACAGCACGGCACGGCGACGGCGATGGTCGGCGCGCTGTTCGACATGGAGACGGAGATTTACATGGGAAAGAAGGACGTCGAACGGCAGCGGATGAACGTCTTCAGGATGCGGCTGATGGGCGCGGAGGTGAACGAAGTCACGCGGGGCGGCTCCGGCCTCGCCGACGCCGTCGACGCCGCCCTGGAGGATTTCGCACACAACATGGCGGACACGCACTACCTCGTCGGGTCCGCGGTGGGACCGGACCCGTTCCCCCGGATGGTGCGGGAGTTCCAGTCGGTCATCGGCGAGGAGGCGCGCGAGCAGATACTGGAGGAGACGGGCAGTCTGCCGGACGCCTGTGTCGCCTGCGTCGGTGGGGGGTCCAACGCCATCGGCCTCTTTCACGCCTTCCGTGACGACGACGTCGCGTTCTACGGTGCCGAGGGGGGCGGTGAGGGTGCCGACTCCAAGAAGCACGCGGCCCCGCTGGCGAAGGGCAAGTCCGACGTCATCCACGGTATGCAGACGCGCGTC
Source organism: Salinigranum sp. (assembly GCF_041641895.1). Taxonomy (NCBI): domain Archaea; kingdom Methanobacteriati; phylum Methanobacteriota; class Halobacteria; order Halobacteriales; family Haloferacaceae; genus Salinigranum; species Salinigranum sp. Next base: position 22,033 of record NZ_JBEPXO010000021.1, read on the forward strand.
ATCGACGACGACGTGGAGGTCCACTCCGTCTCCGCAGGCCTCGACTACCCCGGGGTCGGTCCCGAGCACGCCATGTTCAGGGCCATCGGCCGGTGTGCGTACCACGGCGTCACGGACGACCAGGCGCTCGAGGCGTTCCGCACCCTCTCGGAGACCGAAGGGATCATCCCGGCGCTGGAGACGAGTCACGCCGTCGCCCTCACGAAGGAACTCGCCGACGACCACGACACTATCGTCGTCAACCTCTCTGGACGGGGGGACAAGGACATGGAACAGGCGGCGACGCTGTTCGACCTCGGCGCCTGACCGTCCGCTCCGACCCGGGAGGCGTCTTCGAGACCCATGATAACACTTAACAAATCGTCGTCCCTACGAGGTGGTGATGTCTGAACGGCTGTCCTACGTGTGCCGAGAGTGTGAGGCTCCCGTGACCTCGGGGTCGTACCGGGCGTTCTGCCCGGAGTGTGGAGGGAAACTCCGCCCGAAAGCGTACGGAGACCACGGGGTAACACCGGCCGCACGGGACGAGGGGGCCTGACCCGCCACGCGGGGACAGAACCGCCGGACCGACAGTTTCCTTGAGTGTGAGTGCGTGAGAGACGAGTGATGACGACGGGGTTCGACAGGCGGCGCGAACGGGGCAGTGACGACCCGACGACCATCCGGAGCCTCGCGGTCACCGTCGACGACGTGGTGACGGCGCTCGAGGCGCACCAGCGCGCCGACCGGCCGACCGTCCTCCGCGTGACGCCGCCGTTCGCCGGGCGGATGCGGGCACGCCTGCACGTCGTCGGTGGCGAGGGACGCTACGAGGACAGCGCCGCCCCCCTGCACATCCACCCGGGGGCGTTCGTCCGACAGGAGGTGCCGTCTATCCCGCAAGTCGACGACACGGAGGACGAGCTCCGGCGACAGGGGGAGTACTCCGTCGAGCGTCACCGCGAGTTCCACGAGACGGCCGTCGCCTCGTGGCGCGAGTCGGTCCGGGACGGACTCGTCGACCGACTGCCGCTCGAAACCGACGCGGGGAGCCACACGGTCGAGGTGAAGTACCTCGGCCGGCAGCGTGAGTAGAGCTTTTCTCGCGTGGGCATCTCGGTACGCCCGTGAGCGAACACACGAGCGGCGACGAGTACAGTCGCGGCCGGACGGAGGAGAAACGGCAACACCGTCAGCCGAAGGTTAGTCCCCGCTTCCGGCCCGTCATCATCGTCGTCTGGGGACTCGGGCTGGCCATCCTGTTCGTGCTGTCGCTGTTCAGTCAGGCCGGCGCGACCATTCCCTGGGTCGTCCTCGTCACGCATCTGGCGCTCGCGTGGCTCGTCCGGCTGGACATCAAGTCCATCCGAAAGCAGGGCGTCGAGTGGGGCTACTCCCGACACCTCTGGTTCGGTGCGACGGTCGTACTCCCGCTGGTCGCCCCGGCGTACTACCTCTACAGCGGGCGTGTCGTGAGTCGCGAGAACGAGCGACGGAAGCGCAAGCAGGGACTCGTCGACGCGGACGCGGACCGGCCCGGCGACGAACACGGCCACAGCGACCACGACGGCACCAGCGACGCGTGAGGACCACTACCGGCGCCCGACCGCTTCCGCTCTGGGTCTCCCCGTGGGTCCGTGACGTGTTCTGACCCCACGGGCGGCCGCGGGGCCGGGCTCGTCCTCGCGGTGGGTTGGGACTACCGGGGCGCTCGCGTGGTTCTGACGGCCCGTCGTCGGACTGCGAGACGACCCGTAGCGAGTACGTTCGACCCGGACTGCGCAGCAGTCGACGGCCTTTTTCCCGTGGTGCGTCGACAACGAACGATGTCACGAGTACGACGACGGGGACTCGCGCTGGCACTGGCTGTCCTCCTCGCGACGAGCGGCTGTCTCGGCGCCGTCTCTGGCGGCTCGACGACGTTCGAGGCCGAACCCGCCGACGTCGACGAGGCGGCCGCCTCACAGACCGGCTTCGAGAAGAACGGGACGCGCGACAGCGTGGTCACTCGGGAGGTCGGTCCGGAGGGGGTCTCCGAGACGGTACGCGTGGTGAACAAGGTGACGACGTACGAGAAGGCACTCGAGATACCGCTCCTCGGAACGGCACGCCTCGGCGTGTTCAGCATCGTGTCGAGCCCCGCCGTCGAAGTCGCCGGACAGACGTTCAACCCCATCGCGGACTACTCGAACGACCAGCTCGTCCAGCTAGTGACGGACCGGTTCGGGTCGCTCTCGGGCGTCGAGCGGGTGAGTTCGACGCAGATTACGGTCCTGGGGACGGAGACGAGAGTGACGAAGTACGCCGCGACGACGACGGCGCAGGGCCAGGAAATCGAGGTGTTCGTCCACGTGGGGAAGGTCCGTCACGAGAACGACTTCCTCGTCGGGGTCGGCGTCTACCCGCGACAGCTCGACCAGGAGTCGGCGATACTCTCGCTGTTCCGGACGGTCGAACACCCCGCGTCGGGAGCCTAGACGCCGGACAACGCTTTTCATCGGTCCCCGGGAGGTAGCAGACATGAACAGCCTGCAGACTGCCGGCGTCGTGCTCACCCTCGCGGGCGTCGCTGGCTACGTCGTCGGCGTGCTCGCGCCGTACCCCGGTCGGGGGTTCAGCGTGGCGGGCGTCATGGTCGGCGTCACGTTCCTCTCGCTCGGGGGCGTCTCCCGGTGACCGTCCGCGCCGTCGTCTACACGGAGGCGGGTGTCGACACCTACGCCGCCACAGACCTCGACCGGGCCCGCGACGCCGACGGGACGACCTGGGTCCGCGCGTGGGACGCCAGTCCCGACGAACTCGACCGCGTCGCCTCGACGTTCGGCATCCACCACCTCTCGGTCGAGGACGTCCAGCGCGACGTCCGCCCGAAGACCGAGGAGTTCTCCTCGCACACGTTCGTCCTCGTGAAAACCGCGTCGCTCCGCAGGGGGGAGACGACGTTCCGCGAGGAGTTACGGACACAGCAGGTCGGCGTCTTCGTCGGCCGCGACTGGCTCGTGACGATGTCGACCGTCGGCGTCGACGCCGTCGAGGGCGTCTGGCAGGCCGTCCAGCGCGGGGACGCACGCGTCCTCCGACTCGGTCCCGACTTCGCCGCCTACCGCGTCGTCGACCGGGTCGTCGACGAGTACTTCGTCGTCCTCGACGAAATCGAGGATCTCATCGAGGAGATCGAAGAGGGCGTCCTCGCGGGGCCGAGCGAGGAGATGCTGGTCGCGCTCAACGACGTCCGCCGCGACCTGCTCTCGGTGCGGAAGGTCCTGTGGCCGACGCGGGAGGCCGCGGCGGTGCTCGCGCGGGGGGACCCCGACTACGTCCAGCCGTCGACCGAGAAGTACTACCGGGACGTGTACGACCACCTCGTCCAGCTCGTCGACCTGACGGAGACGTACCGGGACCTCGCCCGCGGCGCCCGCGACATCTACCTCAACTCGCTGTCACAGTCGACCAACGAGGTGATGAAGACGCTGACCGTCGTCGCGACCATCCTCCTGCCGCTGACGTTCGTCGTCGGCGTCTACGGGATGAACTTCTCCGGCGGCCCGTACAACATGCCCGAACTCGGCTGGCGGTTCGGCTACCCGGCAGTCCTGCTCGGGATGGCGTCGGTCACGGTGATTCTGGTGGCGTACTTCCGACGACAGCGGTGGCTCTGACGAGGGCCTCGACGGGACCGCACCGAAGCGGAAGCCGGATTCCCGGAGTCGTCTATCGACGAACACGGGGAGATTTGGGTGAGAATTCGGCAAACCGTCTTACTTCGGTACCACCTACCCTGACGTGGAAGCGCAGCGGGCCTCCCGAACCCGACGCTGTTCAGCACCGCCCCGACCCCCACCTGAACCGGGAACCCCACGCGGCGAAACAGCTATATTGCGCTTCCGCTTCGGCCCGCAACTCGTGAATCGAGACACTCACTCCAGATACCCCTCGCTGTACGTCGGTTACACAGACACACGCCTGCGAAAGTTTTATATACTTTTCTCACTTACGGATGGTAAGGAGACGGCGTCCGGATTCTCGATATTCTCGCTCTCTCTCCCACGGACACGCACGTCTCACCACCCACCCCCCACATGATGAGCGACACAACACTCCGAACCTTCAGCAACGAACGCGAGACGCCCCCCGAGACCAGCACAGCCGACGAGGAGCACGAGCGAGCGACCGTCCGGGTCTGCCCCGAGTGTGAGGGCACCCTCCGCACGGACGACGGCGAGACCGTCTGTTCGGAGTGTGGCCTCGTCGTCGAGGACACGAACATCGACCACGGTCCCGAGTGGCGTGCGTTCGACGCCAGCGAGAAGGACCGGAAGTCCCGCGTCGGCGCGCCCACGACGAACATGATGCACGACAAGGGGCTGTCGACCAACATCGGCTGGCAGAACAAAGACGCGTACGGCAACTCGCTGTCCTCGCGCCAGCGCGAGCAGATGCAGCGCCTCCGCACCTGGAACGAGCGCTTCCGCACCCGCGACTCGAAGGAGCGCAACCTCAAGCAGGCGCTCGGCGAAATCGACCGCATGGCCTCGGCGCTCGGTCTCCCGGAGACCGTCCGCGAGACGGCGTCGGTCATCTACCGCCGCGCACTCCAGGACGACCTCCTCCCCGGGAGGAGCATCGAGGGCGTCGCCACCAGCGCGCTGTACGCCGCCGCCCGACAGGCCGGCACCCCCCGCTCGCTCGACGAAATCGCCGCGGTCTCCCGCGTCGACAAGATGGAGCTGACCCGGACGTACCGGTACATCGTCCGCGAACTCAAGCTCGAAATCCAGCCCGCCGACCCCGAGCAGTACGTCCCCCGGTTCGCGAGCGACCTGAACCTCTCCGACGAGTCGGAACGACGCGCTCGCCAGCTCCTCCGGTCGGCGAAGGAGACGGGGATCCACTCGGGGAAATCGCCCGTGGGGCTCGCGGCCGCCGCGGTGTACGCGGCCGCGCTCCTGACCAACGAGAAGGTCACTCAGTCGGAGGTGTCGGAGGTGGCGAACATCTCCGAGGTCACCATCCGAAACCGGTACAAGGAACTGTTGGACGCCGAGGACACGGGTCTCACGGCCTGAGGGCGCTCACGGAGCACGCCCGACGACACGGCACGGCGTCGCCCACGACGGGGAGAGGCCTGCGGCGCAACAAGCTTTATTCGGTCCCACCGAGACATGCAGAGTCATGGTCGAGGCCTTCGTCCGACTGTTGTGTCCGGAGTGCAAGAAAGACTGGGAGACGAAACCGGGCGACCTTCCCGGTCCGCGGAACAACTTCTCCTGTCCGGGCTGCCACGCGACACGACGGCTGGCGGAGTTCATGCGAACAGAACACGACCTGAAGACGCTGAAGCAGTTGCAGTAGTCAGACGTCGGGGACCGCCGACAGCGCCCCACAGGCGTCGCACTTCAGCACCGTCGCGCCGTTCTGCGTGACCAGTCGCGTGTCGGGCAGTCCACACTCCGAACAGCGGACGAAGCCGTCGGCGTACGCCTCGACGGCGTCGCGGACGCGGGACTGTTTGAACGAGCCGGTGAGCCGGGCGCGTCCCGCCTCGTCGATTCGCGCGGCCGTGCCGAGCTCGGACTGCAGGAACCTCAGCACGTGCTCGGCCTCACGGTCGAGGTGGTCGACGGTCGACTGGAAGTTCTCGTAGACGGTGACGTTCCCCTCGGGTCGGACCGACGGGTCGGGCAACTCGTACCGGGAACCGGTCTCTTCGATCTCGGGCGCCTGGTCGAGACCACGGTTGAGCGCGTCGTCGTAGTCCATACACGGGGCGTTGGAGCCGCTGCGGACAAAACGTTCACGACCCCGTGACGGAAGACGTGTCAGTACGTTTTTTCAATGATTGATGATACTCGTGTTAAGCGTACTCGAAGCGTATGTTAACGCGACTCAAGATAATAATATAATCCCTCGGTTGTAACGTGGGCTTGCTCATGAAGAAACAGGAGCTCATCCACCTGCACGGCCTACTGTCAGAGGTACATACGCAGATGGAGGCCTGGGAAGACGAAGAACTGGACCTCTCCGCGTACGAGACGATGGGGGTCCGTCCGACATCTATCCACCGCTCGAAGACCGACCACAAGGCCGCCGTCTTCGAAATCGCCGAGGGAATCACCACGGCGATGCAGGAAGCAGAGGCAGAGGCCGACCACGTGGCCCCGAAAGCCGACTGAACTACTTCTCGTAGTCCCCGCGACTCACGTACTACCGAGAGAGTCGCTCGTCCGAGTCGCTGGGTGAGAACAAACCGAACACCGTGAGGAGAGCCGTCTGTAGCCGTTCCGTGCCGAAGTGGGGGCGTCAGCTGTCGTCGACCAGGTCCTCGAACTCCGGGATGAGGTCGTCGTCCGAGTCGCCGTCGGACTGTGTGGGCCCGCTTCCGTCAGCGGTCGACCGGTCGTGGTCCGTCGTCGACTCCTCGTCCTCCTCGTCGGGGATGGGTTCGACGAGGAGCACCTGCAAGGGGATGTTGGTGAGGCGCTTCCCGATTTCCTTCCGCGCGATGCGAGCGGCGTGTTCCTCCTGTTCGACGTTGAACACGCGCATCTCCAGTTCGAGCGCGACGAGCGCCTCGTCGGCAGCGACGAACGCGGGCGGGAGCTCCTCGCCCGAGGGGGACGTCCGTGACCCCATCTCGATTTCGACGTAGTTGAGGTCGGGATTCAGCATCTCGCCCGTCTTCGAAATCGCGATACGGATCGCCTCGTCTTCCGTCTCGACGTCGTACACGGGAACTGCGGCCTCGACGACGACTCTGCAATCCATATCGGATAGATGTCGCTCTGGCTTCAAGAAGGTTCTCCCAGTCACGTCGCGGCCACTCGGTTTCGCCTACGTGTCGCCGCCAGCGCGGAGGTAGTAGAAGACGTACGTCTGCGCGTAGCCGGCGTACTCGCCGCCGAACCGCTCCCGGATGGCTCGAGAGGTCTCCCGGTACCCGCCCCGGTCACAGTCGGGGTAGTGGTCGGCGATGGCGGTCTGAATCCACGTGTCGAGCGGCACCGCCTCGAGGTAGCCGAGCGAGAACAGGAGCACGCAGTCGGCCACCTTGTCGCCGACGCCGACGAACCGCGTGAGGTACTCGCGCGCCGCCTCGTACTCCCGCTCTCGCGCCTCGTCCGGGTGGGCCTCGCCCGCCGCGACCATCTCCGCCGTCCGCTTCACGTACGGCGCACGGTAGCCGAGTTTCAGCGCCCGGAGGTCGGACTCGGTCGTCGCCGCGAGCTGGGCGGGTGTCGGGAACGCGTGGTACGTCTCCTCCCCGACCCGGACCTCGTCGCCGTAGTCGCGTGCGAGGCGTCGCTGCATCTCGTGGATGCGCGAGACGCGCATCTGTGCCGAGCAGATGAACGAGACGAGACAGGGGAAGGACGGGTCGCGGACGAGACGCATCCCCCGGTACTTCCGGTAGGCCCGCCGGAGCAGGGGGAGGTCGGGCGTCGCGTCGAGAATCGCGTCGAGGTCGTCGTCGAGACGGAGGAGATGCGTCAGGAGGGGGACGGCGTCGACCGTCGACTCCCACTCTAACTGCCCGTCCCGCTGGCGAACCCGGACGACGCACTGCTCGTCGGTGACGCCCGCGACGGGCGGGACGACCGTCTCGTACCAGGCGTCGCCGCCGTGGGCGTGCAGCGAGTCGTACATCCCCCCGTCGGGACGGTCCCACAGGTACGACTGTCCGCTCTCCAGGGTGGCCTGCAGGTCGAACGGGCCGACCTCCGAGAGCGGAATCGCGCCGGTTTCGAACTCGCTGGCCGCGGGCTCGCTACTCATCGGGCGAGGCGAAGGACCGGGAGGGATTGTCGGTTTCGGTCTCTCCCCGGACGGACCGGTCAGTCCGCGTGGGACAGTCGCGGGGCCACCACGGAGACGGAGTGAGGTCGCCGCGCACCGAGGACACGGCGCACCGAACGCTCAGAAGCGCGTCAGCGGTTCCAGTTCGGCCCCGATTTCCTCGCGGTAGTCCCGGGCGGCGACGTACACCAGCAGGCCGAGCGTCTCCCACCCGACGAGCGCCGGAACCGCGCTCTCCATCGGCGACCGGACCAGCGGGTCCGCCGTCGTCCCCGTCACCGCCGGCCCCACGCGGGTGAACCCGAGGACGACGGCGGGGTCGAGGGTGAGCGCCTGCCAGAGTAGCAGTCCCGAGAGACTGGCCCCGCTCAGTCCACACAGCGCCAGGAGCCGCGGCGGGACGCGGAACGCACACGCCGCGTAGAGGTCGGCGTTCACGAGGGGGAGCGCGGTCACCGTGAGACCGTGGACGACGTAGAGGAGGGCCAGTCCCGGGACGACGAGGAAGAGTCCGACAGAGACGGCGTCGAGGAAAACGAGGGTGCCCGCGAGGACGAAGACGGCGACGCACGCGACGTCGGGTGTGCCGAACCGGTTCGTGTGCGCGAGCGGCGGGACGACTTCCCCGACCCCGGCGAGTGCTCTGGTCGGTGCCCACGAGAGCGCAACCAGCGCGGCCAGCGTCGCGAGGACGAGGCCCGGAGTGGCGAGGGTCCCGGCGGGGACACCGAGTCCGGAGGCGGCCGCGTCGACGAACGGGACGGACGCGAATATCATCCGCGACCACGGGACGACGCCGAGCGTGACGAACGCCATCAGGGTGACCAGGAGACCCACCCCCGCGACCCCGCCGACGAGCGCACGCGGGAGGGTCGTGCGCGGCGACCGGACCGCGCCGGCGAGCGCGCCGACCACCTCGAACCCGACGAAGCCGAAGAGCGCGACGAGCGCCCCCCGGCCGAGCGACGAGACCGGCTGTTCGCGCAGGACGGGCGTCGGGAAGAGCGGGACGAAGTTGCGGGGGACGACGACGGTGAGGCCCGCGACGAGCAACACGACGATGAAGAGCGCGAACGCGCCCGAGAGGAGGAGACCGAGTCGCCCCACGACCGCCGGCCCGGCGAGGTGAACGAGGAGCAAGGCGGCGAGCACGCCGAGGGCGACGGCGTCTGTGGACCCTGCGACTGGGACGAGACGGGCGAGGTACTGCGCGAGGAGGGCGAGGAGGGCGGCGTACGCGGCGGGCTTGGGCCACACGGCGAAGAAGCCGACGGCACGAGAGCGCCACGCCCGTGAGAGGTGCAGGTACGCGCCCGCGCCGTCGTCGCCGAGCGGGCTGGAGAGGAACGTCGCGTAGCCGACGGCGAGGGCGAGCGCCCCGACCCCCGCGACGAGGAAACTCACCGGCGTCGCCGGCCCGGCGAGGTTCTCGACGCGCTCGGGGATGTACAGCGCGCCCGCGCCGAGCAGGGCGCCGGTGACCACGCCGAGTGCGTGCGGGAGCGAGAGCTGTCGGGGCCCGCCAGCCATTGCCGGGTGGACGGCGCGTGCCGCGAAATACCCTGCGGCGGCCCCTGCCGTCCCGAAAGTGGCCAAAGAGTGAGATGGCTGGCCGTCGTAGGGGGAGACGATGCCCGTCGAGACGGCCCACGCACAGCGGGTCCGCGAACGTCCCGTCGTCCGAGCGGAGGAGGCGGACCCGGCCGGCGGCGACCCGGTGTGGGTCGGCGTCGTGTGCTCGCCGCCAGGGTGGTTCGAGCGACGCGTCGACGGCTCCCACCCCGCGCTGGGACTGCCACCGGAGACGCGCGAGACGCTCGAGCGACGCCGTCGTGACCTCCGGATGCAGGGGCTCTGCGCGGAGGGCGCGCACAACGCCGCGTGGGAGGAACTCGACGTAGACGGCCACTACCGGGACCACCTGTCGAACGCTGCGGACGACGAGGTACGGGGTGCGCTCGACTCGCTGGCGGCGAGCGTCGCGGCGGGACACGTCGTCCTCGCGACGGACCGCCGTCCCGGCTTTCGGTGCCACCGGTCCGTCCTGGCGTCGGTCCTCGACGCCGGGGAACGGGCGGCTACCGGTTCCGACTGACGGGGAACTTCACGCGTTCGGGGGAGGCGTTGAACCGTTCGAGGATGCGTTCGTAGAGGACGTTCCGGGTGCGAGCGCCGCGTCGCGGGTGGACCAGATAGCGGAGGCGGAGTTCGACCCACGACTCCCGCTGGACGACGTTCACAGTCGGGCGGTCCTGCACCTCGAGTTCGACGGCCGTCTCGGCGAGTCGCTCGCGGTAGTCGGCAATCTCGCGGGCCATCGCGTCGCCGAGGTAGTCGTCGGCGACATCGACCATCGTCTGCCGCGCGAACCCGAGGTCCGTCTCGAACGCCACTTGGACGGAGAGTTCGTTCCAGACGTGGTCGACGAGGGTCGTGTAGTTGACCACCTGCGAACTGAGGACGACGCTGTTCGGCACGGTGACGACCCGGCCGGAGGGCTGGTGGGTCGAGACGAGGTCGCCGTTGACCTCCCAGAGCGTCGTGACGAGGAAGTCCACCTCGATGACGTCGCCCTTCGAGTCGCCGATTTTCACCCGGTCCCCGACGGCGTAGGGCCGTTTCAGCATGATGTAGACCCAGGCCAGGAGCGACAGGAGCGGTTGCTGGAGGGCGAACGTGACGGCGAAACCGACGACGCCGAGCGAGAGGAGGACGCCGACCCACTGCTCGGTGATGACGCCGAGGACGGAGATGAGCGCCGCCCCGCCGAGAAAGAGTCGGAGGACGTTGCGCACGTCGTGGGCACGGCGCTTCGTGAACCGGGTGACCAGCGTACGGAGCACGATGACGTAGACGCCGTAGAACCCGAGTGCCGTCGCGACGACGAGGAGTACCTTCGCGAGCACCACGTTCGCCGGGAGGACCGTCGTCGGGAACGGCCCGGGGAACGGTCCCGTCGCCTGGACGTAGCCGGCGGCGAGGGCGGCGACGGCGGCGACGGCGAGCGCGAAGTAGCCCAGTCGGCGGGTCACGGCGCGGAGGTTGCGTCGGCGGGGCAAAACAGTGTCGACCGTTCCCGCGCGCGGCGTCGGACCCAGGGGCGGGGGTGGGGGGACCCGAGACTCAGCGACGGCGGCCGATCAGATACCCGGCGGCGAGGCCGACAAGACCCGCGGCGAGGAGTCGACGGCGCGGATGGAGGGTGACGAACCGCGTCGCCGACTCGGTGAGTTCGAGCGTGCCGACCGGTGTGGCGACGACGCCACCACCACCGCCGACCGACTCGTCGTCCGTCCCGGCACCGAACCCGTACATCGCCCGGGCGACGGGAACGACGGTGCGCGACCCCACCGTGATCGGGTCCCCGTAGACCGTCTTCACACCGGTGTCGGACAGCGATTCGACGACCGAGAACGGGAAGCGTGACTCGCAGTCGACCATGCGATGAGAACGCCGGCAGCGGAGAAAACCCTCGCGGTGGTGACCGCTCGACTCGTGACCGGGCGCTGGAAGGGGAGTGCTCCGGCGCTCGGTGTCGGTACGACGTCCGTGTCCGGTGAGCCTACGTCGCGAGCTGGAGCGCCTGTCGGATGTGGAACCGCGTCTCCGGGTCGTCCGACTCGGCGAGCGCCTGTTCGAGGTGCTTCCGGAGGGCGATACGCCGGGCCGTGGGTGCTTGGCGGGTGGCCATACCTCACAATTAATCACCTCGTATAAGAATGTAGGTTGCCGAGTATCGAATCGAGTAGCTAACTAACTCGAAACGTTGACTAACGCAACGACGTTCCCTCCTGAATACAACAGTCTCACAGAAACCGTACACTCTCTCAGTGGGTACGAGGCGCCGGGGTCGCGGCGGGCCTCGACCCGGAGTCACGGGTCGGTCGTCGGCGAGGGTCGGCCGTCACCGTTCGGAGGAGCGGTGGCGGCCGTACTCGGTGGGTCTCGACGCGCTCAGCGGATGTAGATGTCGGTGAGACTGGCGAGTTCGTCGGCGACGCTATCCTCGAAGCCGTCGCGGGTGACGCGCCAGCCCCAGTTGCCTTCGGCGGTGCCCGGCGTGTTGAAGCGGGCGTGCGAGTCCAGGCCGAGGAGGTCCTGCATCGTCGTGAACGCCATCACGGCCTCGGAGTTCCAGACGGCCTCGATCATCGACCAGTTGATGTTCGAGCCGTCGACGCCGAGGTTGTAGTGGAGACAGTCGGTCTGCTGGGGGCCGAGGTCCTGGTAGTAGCCGACGACGGTGTCGGTGTCGTGTGTCGAGGTGTAGCCGACGACGTTGTCGGGGTAGTGCATCGGCTGGTACATGTGACCGGCCTCACACCAGTCGGCGTACTGGGGGACGCGCATCCCGGGGAACTCGAACCGGTCGCGGAGTTCGACGAGGCCCTCGTCGAGGAAGCCGAGGTCCTCGACGATGAACGGGAGTTCGCCGAGTTCGCGCTCGACCGTCTCGAAGAAGTCGTGACCGGGGGCGTCGACCCACTGGCCGTCGCCCGCCCAGTCGGAGTCCGCGTCGATGGCCCAGTACTCGTCGAACCCCTTGAAGTGGTCGATGCGAGTGACGTCGACGAGGTCGAACAGCCGGTCGAGGCGGTCGAGCCACCAGTCGTAGCCGTTCTCACGGAGCCGGTCCCAGTCGTACAGCGGGTTCCCCCAGCGCTGCCCGTCGTCCTGCGGGTTCGGTGGGACGCCCGCGACGACGGTGGGTTCGTTGTTCTCGTCGAGGCGGAACGCGTCGGGGGCGGTCCAGACGTCGGCGCTGTCGAGGGCGACGTAGATGGGCAGGTCGCCGACCAGCTGGATTCCCCGCTCGTTCGCGTACGCCCGGAGGTCCCGCCACTGGCGGTCGAACGTGTGCTGGACGAACTTCCGGTAGGCGATTTCGTCGGCGAGTTCCTCGCGATACCGCTCGAGGGCCTCGGGGTCGCGCGTCTTCACCTCGTGGGGCCACGTCGTCCACAGCGCCCCCTCGAACTCGTGTTTGAGCGCCATGAACAGCGCGTAGCCGTCGAGCCAGGAGGCCTCGCGCTCGCAGAACTCGCGGTACTCGTCGGTCGGATCGAACCGCTCGAACGCCGTCCGGAGACGGTCGCGCTTGAACGACGCGACGTGGCCGTAGTCGACGTGGTGGTCGTCGAACTCCTCTCCCGAGAGTTCCGCCTCGGTGAGGAGGCCACGCTCTTCGAGTCGGTCGAGGCTGACGAGGAGCGGGTTGCCGGCGAACGCCGAGAACGACTGGTACGGTGAGTTCCCGTGAGCCTGTGAGGTGGGGCCGAGTGGACAGAACTGCCAGAGCGACTGGTTCGCGCGGTCGAGGAAGTCGAGGAAGTCACGCGCTCCCCCGCCGAGATCGCCGATACCGTGTGGGCCCGGAAGCGACGTGACGTGCATGAACACGCCGCCCTGACGCTGGAATCGCATACGCGCCGGTTCGGCAGCGCGCCACATTAAGCGTAGGGCTTCGGTGTCGCGACGGACGACGCGCGGTCACGACCCCCTCACCGGGTGAGCGAGAGACGCGTGCGGCGTCACGAACGACACCGCCGCGGAGGGTTGTCAGCCGGCAGAACTCTCGCGTTCGCCTGAGAAACAGTATTATCCTCTCGTTGGGAGTAGACTGCCGAGGAGCACATGGTGACATCCCCCACAGACAGTGAAACCGAAACGGACCCGGACGACGAGACGAGCGGGGGCGACACCGACCGACTATCGAGCGGCATCGAGGGCCTCGACACCGTCCTCGGCGAGGGATTCCTGCGGGGGTATCACTACCTGATCCGTGGGACGCCGGGCGCGGGGAAGACGGTACTCGGCTGGCACTTTCTGGTCGCCGACGACGGTACCGGGGCGCTCTACGTCACCTTCGAGGAACGACCCGAGAAGATCCGACGGAACGCCGCGTCGCTCGGTATCGACCTCGACGGCGTCACTATCTTGGACCTGAGCCCCGAGGGTCGCTCGTTCGTCGAAGGCGGGAGCTACGACGTCTTCGCCCCGTCCACCGTCGAGTACGAGGCCCTGACCGACCGAGTCCGCACGCAGGTCGAGGCGTCGCCGCCAGCGCGGGTCCTCCTGGACCCGGTGACGCAACTCCGCTATCTCGCGCCCGACGAGTACCAGTTCAGACGGGAACTCCTCTCGCTGATGGATCTGTTGACCGAACAGGGTGCGACGGTGCTTTTCACCTCGCAGGCGAGTCCGGTGACGCCCGACAGCGACCTGCAGTTCATGAGCGACGGCATCGTGGAACTCTCCCGACCGAACGGCGGCCGGGTGCTGGAGGTGCCGAAGTTCCGCGGTGCGGACGTCGCCACCGGCCCCCACGCCGTCGTGCTCGGCCACAGCGGGATGTCTGTCTACCCACGAGTCGTCCCGGACCACGACGAGCGCCCGTTCGTCCGAGAACTCGCCTCGTCGGGCATCTCGGCACTCGACGACCTGCTACACGGGGGAATCGAGTTGGGTACTACCACACTGTTCAGCGGCCCCACCGGTATCGGGAAGACGACCGTCGCCGCCCTCTTCCTCATCGAGGCGGCCCGCCGGGGGAACCACTCCATCCTCTACCACCTGGAGGAGAAACCGGCGACGTTCGTCGAACGCTGTGCGTCCATCGGCTCGCCGGTGACGGAACTGCTCGAAGCGGGGACGCTCGACGTCGTCAGCGTGACGCCCTCGCTCCTGACGGTCGGCGAGTTCCTCGCGCGGGTCCAGACGGACGTCACGGACGAGACGACGTTCGTGATGATCGACGGGGTACAGGGGTTCGAGAAACTCACCAACCTCTCGGCCGAACAGGAGGAACTGTCGGCCCTCCGGAGCTACCTGACCGCGCGCGGCGTCACGGTGGTCCTCACCGACGAGATGCCGAACGTCACGGGGGACTTCCGCCCGACGAAGTCGGGGGAGACGGCTATCGCGGACAACATCGTCTTCATGCGGTACCTCGAGTTCAACGGCGAACTCCACCGCGCCATCGGCGTGTTGAAGAAGCGGACGAGCGACTTCGAACACCGGCTCCGACAGTTCGAAATCACCGAGCAGGGCGTCGCGGTCGGCGACCCGCTCACGGGCCTGTCGGGCGTCCTCACCGGCGACCCACAGTGGGTGGGCACCGACACGGAGCGGGAGGAGGTACTGTGACAGAACGGGCGAGGGGCGCCGCATGGACAGGGGTCCGGACCACGGTGGAAGCGCCACCCACGACAGGGGGGTGACGAGACGACGTGTGGGAGCCGACCGACCGGACAGCGAGCGTGAGGTGCCGACCGCTCGCGCCGACGGACGGTTCCTCCCCCCGACGGCCGCACAGCCACACCGCGTGCTGCTCCTCGTCGCGCACGTTCGGAACCGCGCGCTGCTGCTCGAGTGGTTCGACGAGCACCCGGGCTACGACGTCGTCGACGGGTTGGCCGGTCTCGACGAACAGACGACCGGCCGCCACGGGACCGAACGCGACGAGGCGCCCCGCACGCGGCCCCGGAGGCTCGTCCACCTCGAGTCGGAACCGGTCGACATCGTCCTCGTCGACGTGGCGGCGTTCGAGGTGTACGACACGTGGCTCGGCCGGCGCTTCGACCTCGAGAGATCCCTGCCGCTCCCGTGTCTCCTGCTCGCGTCGGAGTCGACGGCGCGCCGGTTCTTCGACCCGGCCGTCAGCCGCGACCGACACGCGCTCGTCGACGACGTCGTCACGACGCCAGTCGACCCGGCACTGCTCGACCGACGGCTCCGAGCCTACCTCGGAATCCGGGAGATGGCAGCGGAACTGGAGCGCCGACACGACCAGCTCTCGCTGCTCGCACAGGTGGTCCGCCACGACATCGCGAACGCCGCGACGGTCGTCACTGGCTGGGGTGAACTACTACACGACGACGTCGGCCCCGCGGGTGTGGAGGCGCTCGAACGGGTTCTCCGGGGCGGACAGCGCATCACGGAAATCGTCGAGAACAGCCGCGACCTGACGATGCTCATCGACGCCGGCCACGACCTCGAGACGGAGGCTGTCCTTCTGAGCCCGACCCTCCAGATGGAGGTCGACGCCATCAGGCGCGTCCACGGGTCGACGACGAAGGCCGTGACGGTCGACTTCGAGCCGCCGCGCGCCGTGGTCGAAGTCGTGGCCGGCGGGATGCTCCCCTCCGTCTTCGCGAACCTGCTGTCGAACGCCGTCCGGCACAACGACGCCGAGCGGGTCGAAATCGTACTCGACGTCGACGTCGGGCCGAGCGACGTCGTCGTCCGCGTGGCCGACAACGGACCCGGTATCCCCGACGACCAGAAGGAACACGTCTTCGAACCGGCGACCAAACGGGGCGACAGCCCGGGCGACGGCCTCGGCCTCTCGCTCGTCAAGCGACTCGTCGAGTCGTACGGTGGGCGTGTCTGGTTCGAGGACGGCGAAGGCGGCGGCGCCGTCGCCTGCGTCTCCCTGCGCCGCGCGACGTCGTCCGGGTCCTGACGTCGACGGGTGGGGGTCAGTCGCGCTCGGCGAGCAGCCACCACCCGAGCACGGCCACGACGCCGACGACGGCACCGACCGCGTTGGCGACGGCGTCGGCCCCGGAAGCCGTCCGCCCGGGCACCACCGACTGGACCACCTCCACGCCCGCGCCGAACGCCGCGACGACGACGACGACGGCCACGAGGCCGACGACGCCGTTTCTCACCCCTCGCGTCCGCCTCTCCAGCACGGCCAGTCCAGCGATGGTGGCGTAGCTGACGGCGTGGACCACCTTGTCGGGGCCGACGCCGAACGGTCCGGCGAGGGCGACGCCGGGGTCGCCGCCGCCGGTCGGAAGCGGGAGGACGGAACCGACGAACACGACGCCGACGGCGACCAGGAGCGTCGCGAACGTCCGTTGGCGCACCTCGGCGAGCGGGGAGTTCACACTCTCGATACGGCGAGCGAGGTATAAATCGTCGGCGCTTGCGTGAGAATAGCTACCGTGAAGGGTGGTCCGACAGCGGCCCGGGAGGACGCTGTCCACGTCGCGTCTCCACCGCGCGCGTTCCAACAACACTTAATCTCCGGCCTCGTTTTCTGCGACGTATGAGTGATATCGTGGTGACCCTCCCGGACGGTTCCGACCTGGAACTGGAGGAGGGGTCGACGGTGCAGGACGCCGCGTACGCCATCGGCCCGGGGCTCGGCGAGGACACCGTCGCGGGCGTGGTCGACGGCGAACTCGTCGACAAGGCGGACGAACTACACGACGGGGCACGACTCGTCATCGTCACCGACCAGTCCGACGAGTACCGACGGGTGCTCCGACACTCCGCCGCCCACGTCTTCGCACAGGCGCTGCAGCGCCTCTACCCGGAGGCGAAACTCGCCATCGGCCCGCCGACCGACGACGGCTTCTACTACGACGTCACGGGGGTCGACCTCGACGAGAGTGACCTCGCGGACGTCGAAGCGGAGATGCAGGCCATCGTCGACGCCGACTACGACATCGAGCGCGTCGAGCGGTCGCGCGAGGAGGCGCTCGAACGCTACGCGGACAACCCCTACAAGCGGGACATCCTCGAGACCGAGGCGGCCGACGACGAGACGCTCTCGTTCTACGTCCAAGACGACTGGCAGGACCTCTGCAAGGGGCCGCACGTGGCGTCGACGGGAGAGATCGGCGCGTTCGAACTCCTGAGCATCTCCTCGGCGTACTGGCGCGGCGACGAGGAGAACGAGCAACTGACGCGCGTGTACGGGACGGCGTTCGAGACGGAGTCCGAGTTGGCCGAGTTCCTCCAGATGCGCGAGGAGGCCAAAGAGCGCGACCACCGCAAGATCGGACAGGAACTCGACCTCTTCTCCATCGCGGAGGTGACGGGGCCGGGCCTCCCGCTCTACCACCCGAACGGCAAGCGAATCCTGAACGCGCTGTCGACGTACGCCGAGGAGCTCAACCTCGACTCGGGCTACGACCCCGTCGAGACGCCGCACCTCTTCCGGACCGAACTGTGGAAGCGGTCGGGCCACTACGACAATTACGTCGACGACATGTTCCTCCTCGACGTTAACGACGAGGAGTACGGGCTGAAGCCGATGAACTGCCCGGGTCACGCCACCATCTTCGCGCAGAAGAACTGGTCGTACCGTGACCTCCCGGTCCGGTACTTCGAGGACGGCAAAGTGTACCGGAAAGAACAGCGCGGGGAACTGTCGGGCCTGTCACGCGTGTGGGCGTTCACCATCGACGACGGGCACATCTTCTGTCGCCCCGACCAGATCGAAGACGAGATCAACCTCATCATCGACTCCATCCTGACCGTCTTCGACACGTTCGACCTCGAGTACGAGGTGGCGCTGGCGACGCGCCCCGAGAAGTCGGTCGGGAGCGACGAGATATGGGAGCACGCCGAGAGTCAACTCGAAGCCGTGCTGGACGCGCAGGGGATGGACTACACGCTCGAAGCCGGCGACGGCGCGTTCTACGGCCCGAAGATCGACTTCGCGTTCGAGGACGCACTCGGGCGGAACTGGGACGGCCCCACGGTGCAGTTGGACTTCAACATGCCCGAGCGGTTCGACCTCTCCTACACGGGCGAGGACAACGAGGAGCACCAGCCGGTGATGATCCACCGCGCGCTGTACGGCAGTTACGAGCGGTTCCTGATGGTGCTCACCGAGCACTTCAACGGGAAGTTCCCGTTCTGGCTCGCGCCCGAACAGATCCGTATCCTCCCCATCAGCGACGACCAGCTCGGCTACGCGAAGCAGATACAGCACCGCTACCTCGACGAGTTCCGCGTCGACATCGAGGACCGCTCGTGGACGCTCGGCCGGAAGATTCGGGAGGCACAGGAGGACCGCGTCCCGTACATGGTCATCCTCGGCGGCGACGAGGAGGAGGCAGGCACCATCTCCGTCCGCGACCGCAAAGAGCGCGAGCGGCAGGACGTCTCGGTCGAGGCCTTCAGAGAGCACCTCCGCGGGGAGGAGGCCGAGAAGCGGACCGACCCCGACTTCCTCGCCTGAGCCATGGAGCAGTATCTGACCCTCGTCGAGAACGTCCTCTCGTCGGGGACGTACAAGCCCAACCGGACCGGCGTCGACACCGTCGCGGGGTTCAGCGAGCACTACACGGTCGACCTCTCGGAGGGCTTCCCCCTCCTGACGACGAAGGACCTCTCGGGCTTCCGCTGGAACTCGCTCGTCCACGAGGTGCTGTGGTACCTCTCGGGCGAGGAGCACATCCGCTCGCTGCGCGAGGAGACGGGCATCTGGGACGCGTGGGCCGACGACGAGGGGCGACTCGACACCGCGTACGGACGGTTCTGGCGGCGCTTCCCCGTCCCCGACGGGGACCAGCGCTTCCCCGGCGAGTCGTGGCCCGACGACGCCCACCGCTGGGTCACGGACGGCGAGTTCGACCAGATACAGTACGTCCTCGACACCCTCGAAGAGAACCCCAACTCGCGGCGACTGGTCGTCAGCGCGTGGCACCCCGCGAACGCCGCCGTCTCGACGCTCCCGCCGTGTCACTACACGTTCGTCTTCAACGTCCAGGGGTCGAGCCTGAACTGTCACCTCACCCAGCGGTCGGGCGATATCGCCCTCGGCGTGCCGTTCAACGTCGCGGCGTACGCGATGCTCGCACAGACCGTCGCCCAGCAGACGGGGTTCGAACTCGGCGAGTTCGGTCACACCATCGTCGACGCCCACGTCTACTGTGGGGCCGGCGACAGGGGCGACTGGTACGCCGACAACCTCGGCCGCCTGCAGTCGCGGCTGGAGACGGTCGAGTCCCGCGAAGAGTACCGCGACGTCCGCGAGTGGCTCGAAGCGGAAGCCCCGCCCGAAGCCGAGGGAGCGGAGCGGTACGACCACGTCCCCGGCCTCCTCGAACAGTGTTCGCGCGAACCGGGTCCGAAGCCCACACTCGACGTCGCCGACAAGCCGCTGGACGACCTCACCGTCGACGACATCGTTCTCAGCGAGTACGACCCCGAACCGGGTATCAGGTTCGCCGTCGCCGAGTGAGATGAGCGGGGAAGTCCAATACGTCCTCGTCGCGGCCGTGGCCGCAAACGGCGTCATCGGTCGTGACGGGGAGATGCCGTGGCACCTCCCCCCGGACCTCCGCCAGTTCAAGGAGACGACGACTGGACACCCGGTCGTGATGGGCCGGCGGACGTACGAGTCCATCGTAGCGGGACTCGGCGAACCACTCCCGGAGCGCCACAGCGTCGTGCTCTCCTCACAGGACCTCGACCTGCCCGAGAGAGCGGAGGTGGTCGGGTCAGTCGAGGAGGCCCGGCGAGCGGCCGGAACGGCTGCGACACGCATGGGCGTCGAGACGGTCTACGTCGTCGGCGGTGCCACCGTCTACGAGCAGTTCCTCCCGGACGCGGACCGCCTCGTGCTCACCGAACTCGACGAGGCGTACGAGGGCGACACCGTCTTTCCGGAGTACGACGAGTCCGCCTGGATCGAGACCGAGCGGGAGTCGCGTGACGGCTTCGCCTTCGCGACGTACGAGCGCGTCTGAGGGTTCTGTCGTCTCGCGTTCGCTCGCCGAAACGTTTGACTCGCTCGCGTGTGAGTAACACGCATGGGCCTCGTCTCTAACGAGACGGTTCGGCGGAGTCTGCGCGGCCTCTCCGAGGAACGGTTCGTCGCGTTCGTCAGTGCGCTCTGGGCTGCTCGCGGGGCCGAGACGAACGTCGTGGAGGGACCGGGGCTGTCCGTCGTCGAGGCGCAACACAGAGGTCGGACGCGGCGACTGGGCGTCGTCACCGGGCGGTCGGTCCCCTCGGATCCGGAGAGCGTCGACGTCCTCGTCCTCGCACGGCCCGCGTCGACCGTGCGGGGGACGGACGCGTTCGCGGGACGTCTCGTCGACAGCGACGACGTCCGCACGATGCTGCTGTACGCCGTTCCGCGGACGGCAGCCGAGGACATCTGCCGACGGTTCTTCGACCGGCCGCTGGCCGAGGAGCGAGACCCGTCCCCGACGACGACGGCGCCGGGGCCCGACCACTCGGTGTCGCTCGTCGTCGGCCTCGTAGGTCTGTCGCTCCTCGTCGCCGGCGTGTTCGGCGGGCCGATACTGTACGGGGAGACGAGCCCAGTGTTCGGCGCGCCCGCGTCGGACGGGGCCGACCCCGTCTCCGACGTGACGACGGCGGACTCCGCCTCCGAGAACACGAGTGAGACCGAGTCGGCGGCGGCGTCGTTCCAGTCGACCACTTACCCACCCGGTCTCGGTGCCGGCGGCGTCGTCGACCACGACGCTCTCGCCGACGCCCACGCGAACGCGGTGACCGGACAGTCGTACCGGCTGACCATCACCCACCGCGAGTACGTCGACGGGAAGCCGGCCGCCTACCGCCGCGAGACGGTGTTCGTGGCCGAACCGACGGTCTACCGGACCGAACTGGAGGGCGCGGGTGACCTCGAACGGGGGTCGCTCGTCGTCGCTGGCGTCGAGGCGTACGCGGACGGAGAGCGGCGCTACCAGCGCCGGGTCGTCGCGGACGAGTTCGACCGGCGCTACACCGTCGAGACGGACGCCGTCCGTGGCGTGCGGAACGGCGAGGGACGGTACGCGGACCGCGTAGAGCAGTACGTCGACTGGTTCCTCTCCGTCTCCGATTCGGCAATCGTCGACAGCTTCGAGCGCGGTGACGTCCGATACTACTGGGTGCGTCTCGGCGCCGACCCGTACGCGGGCGTCGAGAACTCGACGGGGAGCGCGCTCGTCGACGAGAACGGCGTCGTCCACGAGGTGCGACGCGAGTACGACTACCCCGGGAGCGAGGGCGTCTCGGCCGCCGTGAGCATCCGGTACACCGACGTCGGCACCACGACCGTCTCACCGCCAGAGTGGTACGAAGAGCGCGTAGGGACCGACGGGGAGACGGCGAACGCGACGACCATGCCGACGACTGATACGGGAGACGAGACAGCCACACCGGCGACGGGGGCAGCGAACGAGACGGAGACGCCGGTGGCGACGAGGACGCCGACGCGGACCGGCGGCGACGGTGGCTACTGACGCCAACACGTGACACGGCTGTCACGCCGACCCGTCGAACGGGCGGCGGTGTCACCGCGGAGTGCCGAAGATCGACCACGAGGTACCGAAGAGTGACGGTGCGGTGCCACGTAAGGGTCCGTCCGCACCCTGTCCGCGATGGTCGATACCGACGTACGTCGGTAGAAGAGGTATATCGCCCCGCCATCTAGACAGTGCTATGGTGTCATCCCCCGGAGACGACTCGGGGTCGGTCCCCGAGGCGCGCTTCTACCGCCTCGCGATGGAGTCTCTCCCCGACACCGTGTTCGTCGCGTCCGGGGACGGGAGCATCGACTGGGTCTGTGCGAACGTCGCGCCGGTGTTCGGTCCGGACCCCGCGAGCGTCACCGAGTCGGAGACGGTCGGCTCGCTCCTCTCCCCGGCGTTCGTCGACCCGCTCGGACCCGACGAGCGACGACTGGAGAACCAGCCAATCACCGTCACCGACGCCGACGGCGTCGCACACCA
>NZ_JBEPXO010000022.1:0-43631 GCF_041641895.1 Salinigranum sp.
GACGACATCATCGCCAACTCGATCGACTACTACCCCATCGAGGAGGACAAGTGGGTCGAGACCTGGGAGCGCGCCCGACAGAAGGCCTCGTCGTAGACGTCGGCGTCGGCGTCAGCGTCAGCGTCAGCGTCACGAGCGCGGCCGACTGTGCCGACTCACGACTCGCTCGCTGCCCGCCGGCGTTCCCGTCCGTCGCATCGCACCTCCAGTGAACCACCTCCGACCGCGCCGTCTCCCCACCGTACGATGAGCCACGACCGTTCACCCGCCACCGACCGTCCCGCACAGCCGCTCCCCTCGAAGCACACCGCCACACCGATCCGAGGCGACTGATGGTCCGAGACCGAGACCGAGACCCGCCACCGACGTATCCGCCGGTCGACCTCGACGTCGCGCTCCCGGCCGGATTCCCGGCCGTCCACGAGGCGTACCGGATCCTGCGCGACCAGAAGGACATGGTCTGTGGCGCGTACGCGCTCACGTACCTCCTGCACGCGTACGGACAGACCGAACGCGACGGGGTTGCGATCTCGGTCGACGCCGTGGCTGCGGCCGCAGGCACGACGCTGGAACCCCGGAACGAAGCACGTCTCGCGGCCGTTCGTGAGGCAGTCGCCGCCGGAGAGGTCCCCCCGGCCCGTGCCGGACTGTGGTATCCGCACGACCACTTCGCGTACGACCTCGCCACCGTCGAGGACGAGGGCGGGACGAGTCCACACGGTCTCGTCGTCGCGTGTGAGGCGGCGAGCGACGGGGCGCTCACGGCGATTCCCGTCCCAGCGTGTCGGCGTGACGACGCCGCGGACGGGGAGGAAAACGAGGATGGGGACGCGGGCGCGGTCCAGCTGACCGCAGACCGGTTCGCCGACCTCCTCGGTGCGGTCTGTGACGGGACGCTCCACGCACAGGTGATACTCAACTACAACCTCGCACAGACCCTCGCGCCCGCGAGCCTCCTGGGGCACAAGTACAACCTCCTCGCACTCCTCACGCGGTGGGACGACCCCGACTACTTCCGACGGCTGAACTGGGACGTCGGCCACTTCACGACGCTGGCGGGGAGACTCACCCGCGGGTCGAGCGACACGCGATACCTGCTCGTCCGGGACTCGTACCGCTCGTTCGGCTGGCGAGGCTATCACCTCCAGCCCGAGGAAGCCATCCACGCGGGCCTCGTGCGTGCGGACGACCACCGTGACGGAGGACTCCTGCTGGTGACGCCGACGCGGGACGTCGACGACGCACTCGCCTGGCTCGACAGCCACGACCTCGAGACCGAGGCGTGGGACAATGGAAGCGCATACAAACCCCGGACGCGCCCGTTCGACAACGGATGACCGAAGGCCTCACACCGACGGAGCAGCGGGTACTCGACGCCGGAACCGAGTGGATCGACGAGAACGCCGACCTCCTGCTGTCGTTTCTCGACGCACTCGTGGGACGTCCCGGACTCTCGGGCGAGGAGGGGGTGAGCGACGACCCCGACACGCCCGTCGGTGTGCTGTCCGACCAGCTCGACGCCACGCTCGACGCACCGGGGTTCCACGTCGAGACACAGCGGCTCCGCCCCGAGCACGACTACGTCGACGTCCCCCGCGAGAACCTGTACACGGTCGTCGAGGGAGCCGGCGACGGGGGGTTCGTCTGCACCAGCCACACCGACGTCGTCCCGGCGGGTGACCCGACTGCGTGGCCGGACGACGACCCGTTCGCCGTGACCGAGGGGACGGTCCACTGGCGCGGGGGGACGACCGTCGACCTCGAACTCGACGGGGAGCTGCACACCCGAGAGATCCGCGAGAAGATGGCCCGCGTGTGGCGCCTGCGCGACCGCGAGTCCGCGCCGGTCCTCGTCGGCCGCGGGGTCTACGACAACAAGTCGTCGAGCGTCTGTCTCGTCGGGAGCCTGCTCGGGCTGCAGGCGGCGCTCGGACCGACCGACACGCGACTGGGCGGTGACCTCGTTCACGGCCACCTCGTCGACGAGGAGGTCTACCAGGTCGGCGTCAAGGAGATGGTCGGCTGGCGCGGCGGCGAGAACTGGCTCGGTGACCGCTACGACTCGCTGGCGGACTTCACGGCGGTCGTCCTGGAAGGGTCGTACGGGTTCGTGCCGGTCATCGGCCACCGTGGGCTCGCGTGGGTCGTCCTCGAAGCGACGGGGACGGCCGCTCACGCGTCGACGCCCGAGCTCGGTGCGAACGCCGTCCTCGGGATGTCACGCGCGCTGGTGGCCCTCGAGGAGGAACTGCCTGCCCGGCTCGGCGAGCTGTTCGTCTCGGAGGACGTCCTCGGGCGGTTGACGGTCGCACCGGGGACGACCGTCGTCGGTGGCGGCGTCGAAGCTGTCGAGGCCGACAGCAGACGGGTAGACCGCAGCGGTCTCAACTCGGTCCCCGACTGGTGTGAGGCGACGCTCGACATCCGCCTGCCGCGGTGGACCGACTTCCCCGAAGGGGTCGACGACATCTGTGACCGCCTCGTCGACCGCGTCGAATCGGTCGCGAGCGAGGCAGCACCGAACGTCACGTTCGAGGCACGCGTCCCCGACGACAACTTCTTCCCACCCGTCGCGCTGAGCGCCTCGACCGAGGCGGCGACGGACCACCCGCTGGTGCGGACTGCGGCGACGACGACGGCCAGCCGACTCGGCTACGACCCCGGTGTGGACGTCGCACCGGGTGCGACGGACGCCGCGTTCCTCTACCACGGGACCCGGATCCCGACGCTCGTCGAGTACGGCCCTGCCGGGGGACTCTCACACGAGGCGCTCGAGTACGTGGAACGCGACCAGGTCGTCGAGGGAGCGAAGGTGATGCTCGAACTGACGCTCCGAGAGCTCGGCGTCGTCGACGCCGCGTGACGCCCTTCAAGTCCCGTCCCACGAGTGTCGTCCTCACGAGCGACTGAGGACCGCTTCGGACAGACTCCAGTGGCGAGTGTGGAGCTACGTCACGGGCGCGGGCACGGACATAGACAGACACACTCGTGACGGACTCGACAGACGCGAAGGGGACGCGAAGAGGACGCGAACGAGGGCGAGCCGACTCAGAGGTCGTACAGCGAGTGTGCGTTCTCACGGAGCACGTTCCGTGCCACCGTCTCGGCGTACCGTTCGTCGAGGAAGCCGTCGACCACGAGGTCTTCTAGCACCGTGGTGAGGTCGGCCCGGATGCGGTCCGCGGCGAGCACGTAGAGTTCGGGGATGCAGAACGCGTCGCTCCCGTACATGACTTTACTCGTCGGCGTCACCTCGAACACCTGCCGGAGCAGCGGTTCGACGCCGTTCTGTACGAACGGGAGCGCGAGCGAGATGTCGAGGTACGCCTCCTCGAACGTGGAGGTCACGTACCCCGCCTGGCGCACGTACGGGTAACTCGCGTGCAGGAGGACGACCGGCGTCTCGCGGTGTGTCCGCAGCAGGTCGTAGAGGTACGTCGGGTCGACGAAATGCGGGTGAGCGTCGGCGTCGCCGAAGCCGGTGTGGAGCTGGACCGGGGCGTCCGCCGCTCCGGCGAGGGCACAGGCGCGGTGCAGGAAGAAGTCGACGAGCGGCTTCGACTCCAAACGACCGTCCCAGCCGTCCTCGAGTGTATCGAAGGCTGTCCGCGCGTCACTGCGGTCTGGCGCGCCGACGTCCAGGCCAGTTCGATACGCGACGATGGACTTCAGCGCCACGTAGTCGCCGGCGAGTGCCTCCGTCACGGTCGTCTCGAACTCGTCGACGACGTCGGCGAACGTGTCGTGTGCGTCGACGAGGTCCTCGACGACGGGTTCGATACGCAAGATGGGGCGGACGTCGGCGTCGGTGTACGCTTCGAACTCCATCGGTGAGAGGTCGGGGAAGCCGTCGTCGGCCAGGATGACCTCCGTCCCTGTCTGGCCGATGAGTTCACGGCTGTACGACTCGAGGTCGACCGCCGAGCGACGTCGCAGGAGTTCCGCCTCGTCGTCCGCGTCGAAGTGGGTTCTCAAGAGTGACAGGGCCGCCCGATAGTTCAGCGTGTGGCGGGCGTGGCGTGGGGAGAGTTCACCCTCGGTGAAGAACGTGCTGAACGCCTCGCGGATCGTCTCCGCCGACTGTGGCTCGACCGCGTGTGCGTGATTGTCGACCAGTGGTGTGGAGTCGACGACCTCGGCGATGGTCATACGTGACGATGTGTGACTCGGGACTTGAAGCCTCGCGTCGTTGCGGTCGCGAGACCGAGTCCGAGTCAGAGACCGCATCCACTCTGGTTCTCGCTCTCGTCGCTCGTGTTCGCACCCTCGACGCCCGTGGTCGCGCTCTCGACGCCGCGACCACTCACCAGCCCGCGTACCGCTCTAGGAGTTCCGGGTCGAGCGTCTTCGTCCGTGCGTCGGCGATGGCGGCTGCGAGCAGTTCACAGCCACGGTCCAGCTCCGTCTCGGAGATGGTGAGCGGTGGCGTCAGTTCGAGGACGTTCGAATCCATGCCGACGTAGAAGACGGCGAGGCCGTGCTTCCGCGCCCAGAGACAGGTCTTCGCGGCGAGTTCCGAATCGGGAGCGTGGCCCTCGGCGGAGACGAGTTCGACCCCCTGCATGAGGCCACGACCGCGGACGTCGCCGACGACCGGTGACTCCTCGGCGAGCTCTGTGAGCGACGCGCGGAGGCGGGCCCCGAGTCGTCGTGCGCGTTCCGTGAGGCCCTCGTCCTCGACGACGTCCAGCGTCGCGTGTGCCGCAGCGACCGGAAGCGGGGCGGCGGCCGTCGTCATCATGTGCCCCGCGGGTTCGAAGTCGACGATGTCGGCTCGACCGACGACCGCGCTGATCGGGAGTCCGCTCCCGAGTGGTTTTCCGACGACGACCGCGTCGGGCTCGATACCGGCGTGCTGGTGAGCGAACAACTCGCCCGTCCGGCCGAGCCCCGCCTTGACCTCGTCGACGACGAGATAGGCCCCGTACTCGGTACAGAGCTCCGAGACCCCCTCGAGGAACCCCTCCGGCGGGACGAGCAGCCCGCCGTCGCTCTGTAGTGGTTCCGTGACGACGCCGGCGACGTCGTGGTCTCGAAGGGCCGACTCGACACTGCCGAGGGCTCGCTTGGTGAGTGCTGCCTCGTCGACGCCGTCGAGCCGAGCGCGATACCGATTCGGGAACGGGAGGGTCACGACGGTGTCGGCGTCGAATCCTGCGAGCGCACTGTGTCCCGAGATGGTCGCCGCACCGGCCGTGATGCCGTGGTACGACCCCTCGAAGGTGACGACCGTGTCACCGTCGCCCGCTGCCGGGAGCGCCTTCGAGATCAACTCGCCCGCCTCCGATCCCGAGTGACCGAACCACACCTTCGTCTCGAACTCGGCGTCGAGCAGGTCACGGAGTCGTTCGGCGAGCGCGACCACCGGTTCGTGCGGAACAGAGAGGACCGAGTTCGCGGTGGCCCGGTCGAGCTGTGCCGCGACCCGCTCGCGGACGAGCGGGTGTCGGTAGCCCGTGTTCGCCACCGCCCACGACGCGGTGAAGTCGACGAGTGTGTCTCCCTCTACCCCTGTGAGTGTCGCCCCCTCCTGTGACTCCATGACGAACGGGAAGAACCGAATCTTCATCGCGTCGGAGAGGACGGCCGCGTCGCGCTCGAGAATGTCACGCTCTCGGGCCATAGCACAGATGCTCGGGTCGAGTGGATAAATCGGTCGCCGACCTGTCCCCCGACCCATAGCCTTTTGTGTCGTTCCCGCACCATCGACAGTGTGCGAGTCGAGACACTCGGGTCGGGAACCCCGAAGACTGCAATCGTAGGGGGTGTCCACGGCGACGAACCGTGCGGTCAGGTGGCTATCGATAGGGTCCTCGACCGAGACCCCGACGTCGACCGCCCGGTCCGGTTCGTCGTCGCGAACGAGGAGGCACTCTCGCTGGGGTGCCGATACGTCGAGGCGGACCTGAACCGCGTCTTGCCGGGCGACCCCGACAGCGACGTCCACGAGGAGCGACTGGCCGCGGAACTCCTCGCAGCGGTCGAGGGCTGCACCCCGCTCGGCATCCACTCGACCCGGTCGTACGCGGAGCCGTTCGGCGTCCTCGCGGATCCGACGCCCGCGAAGTGTCGGCTGTTCAGACGGATGAACGTCTCGGCCGTGCTCGACACCACGGGCCTCTCGTCGGGCCGGTGTGTCGACCACGGCTTTCTCGACGTCGAAGCGGGGTTGCAGGGAACGGACCAGGCCGTCGACAACGCGGTCGCGTGCATCGAGTCGTTCCTGACGGCGGCGGGCGCACTCGACTCCGCGGTCACCCCTTCGGAGACGGAAACAGGGACGGGAACGGGAGTAGAGACGGAGACGACACTCTACGAGGTGACCGAGATTATGGAGAAAGAGCCCGGACACGAGTATCGGTTCGTGGCGGAGAACTTCGAGTGGGTCGAGCCCGGGGCGGTGTACGCCGAACGCGACGGCGAGCCGATGGTCGCCGACGAGGCGTTCGTCCCCGCACTCTCTTCGAGCGATGGTCACGCGACCATCCTCGGCTACCGGACCCGTCCCGCCGGCGTGCTGTGAGGTGAGCGCCCACGACGCGACCCGTCAGAACGGCCTTGTTGAACCCCTCAATAGATAGTTCGCCCGAGGGCCCGAGCGAACGTCACCGGATGGGTGAGCGGCGTGAGGACCTGTCCGATTCCCCGCTCGGAATCGTGGAAGATGCCGAGCTGTCGGAGGAGGCTCGGTCGTGGAGATGCGCTTGCCGGCGAGTTTGTTCTGGTCGTCGAACGCGAACACCGCACACACATCGAACGCGACCTCTCGGCCGGTCCCCGAGAGCCCTCGCCAGCTCCCCTCGTAGGTCCCGCTGATGGTGGTCTCTAGAATTACGGACGTACAAGGAGAAAGCCACGGCGTTCACGGCGGGGATGAATCCGCTAGTTCTCCCACAATCACCGGTGTTAAGCCCCTGACAGCGAATCGCGCGGTACGCTCAACGGGCACACACTGGCGGTTGGATTGGGGTCCGCCCGGACGACGAAGGCTACCATACCGTCCCCGCAAGGGCGTCTCCGAGGTCGTGGCGACACGGCAGGCAAAACGCGACCCTCGCTCGATTGTGTCTGCCCATCGTGGCATGAATGGTAAGGCAGGCCGATGGCACGGCCCGTGCCCGGACGCGGGGAAACCCGCGACCGGGGGCGTCCCCGCCGTCTCTCCGAGACGAACGAGAGGCACGGTGCAAGCGAATACCGCGTCCATTCGGACGCGCAACACGCCACACCCCTCGCGGGGCCGACGTATCGCGCACACACCCGGTATCGCCTCACCGGACCTCATCCGGCTGGCGAGAAGTTGCCAGCGGGGACGTGGGTGCGCCCGCTATCCCGCGCTGGAATCCTCGCCCTTCAGGGAGGGGAGGATGTCAAAAACAGGACGCGTGTCTCGTACTCGCCCTACCGTTTTTCCATTGGCGTGCGGTAACTTATCCCATGGAAAACCGGAACGCGACCGAATCACCGCTGGACTCAGCGGCTGGCGCGGCCGGCGCTCGTGCAGTCAACGCCTTCAAGCGAGTCGGTGACGAGACACGCCTGGCCATCCTGCTGGCACTGTGGGAAGCCTACGAACCGTTCGCCGGCGACAACGCACTGTCGTTCTCGGAACTCCTCGATCAGGTGGACTACGACACGTCCGGGAACTTCAGCTACCACCTCCAGAAACTGGAGGGACACTTCGTGGAGTCGACATCCGATGGGTACCGGCTGAAGCAGGCCGGCCACAGACTCGTCCGGGTGATTATTGCTGGGAGCGGTCTCACAGACGGCAGACTTCCACCGACCGAAGTCGACGTGGACTGCCAGATGTGCGGTG
This sequence comes from Salinigranum sp., assembly GCF_041641895.1. NCBI lineage: Archaea > Methanobacteriati > Methanobacteriota > Halobacteria > Halobacteriales > Haloferacaceae > Salinigranum > Salinigranum sp. The sequence continues at coordinate 7,820 of NZ_JBEPXO010000022.1, forward strand.
CACCGCTCGCGGTTACCTACGAGAACGAGCAGCTGTACACGGTCTGTACCGAGTGCGAGGGACGGTTCGCGTCGGACGATCGAAAGCCACCGGGAGCCATTATGGGGTTCTCGTTCGATCCGGCTGGCCTGTCGCGCTCGTCCCCCGAGGAGATTTTCGCGGCCTCGGTCGTGCGTGCGATGGGGAAGTTCACGATGCAGATGGGTGGTCTCTGCCCCGATTGCTCCAGCCCAGTGGACGGATTGATTCACATCTGCGAGGACCACGACTCGGACGCCATCTGTCCGAACTGTGGCCGACGGGATGAGATCCAGGCACGCTGGGTCTGTACGACGTGCAAAAACGCTGGACACGGACCGCCAGGACCGAATCTCGCCCTGCATCCCCGCGTGGTTGCGTTCTATGCGGATCGGGGACTCGATATCGGATACAACACGAACGACTTCAGGAACATCGTTCGCATGCTGAGAGCGATGTCGAATCACGAGCAGGAAGTCGTTTCGACGGATCCAGTCCGGGTCCGTGTCACGATTCGATACGAGGGTGACCAACTGCGCGTGATCATCGACGAATCGATGCACATCGTCGAAGTCGAGAACTGATAGCTGCAGGGCTCGTGCCTCGTTTACCTGAAATCAGGCGCTAAGGCCCCGTCCTCAAGGAGCAACGCAGGGAGCGAAGCGACCGAGTAGCGCAGTAGGGCGGGGATACAGCGCCGTCATCGTCTCACAAACACTCCGCGACGACCGGCTCACAGGCCCACCGACACGTTTATGAGTCCCGACAATGTATCTACATCGTACATGGACCAGTTCACAATCAACGGCCACGAAGTCGTGGAAGGCGACGTGAAAGCCACTGGCAACGGCGCTCACGTCTACGTCCCGAAGCGATGGCGTGGCGCGGACGTGAAAGTCGTCCGCACATCTGACCCTAACGACGAATAATGAACTACAACTACAGGTATCGGCTGAATCCGTCAGACGACCTCTGCGATCAGTTAGCGTGGACTGTCGATACCTGTAGGCAGGTCTACAACCATTTCCTCCACCGGCTCAATCGCCACGACGATACGTCGGCGTACTCCGAGCAGAAGCGCCTGCCGGACCTGAAAGACTGGTGGACTGACCTGCGAGACGTTCACTCGAAGGTACTTCAGAAAGTCGTCCAGCGGTTGTACGACAACCTCTCGACTCTCAACAGCCGAAAGCAGAACGGCTACAGCGTCGGGGAGTTGAAGTGGAAAGCGCCGGGAGAGTACCAATCGTTCACCTACAGTCAGTCCGGCTTCAAACTCAAAAACACGAGTGGTCGGACCCGCCTGTGGCTCTCGAAGATTGGTGACATCCCCATCACCTTCCACCGCAACCTGCCCGACGACGCCGAACTCAAGACCGTCACGGTCAAACGCGAACCCACCGGCAAGTGGTACGCCATCCTCGGCGTCGAGACACCCGACGACCCGCCCGAGAAGCCCAACGAGGTAACTGACGCGGTTGGCATCGACGTAGGCATCCTGAAATACGTCCACGACAGCGATGGAACCGCCGTCGAGTCGCCGGACCTCTCGGATGAACGCGAACGGTTGGAACGCGCTCAACGCAACCTCTCGCGGAAAGAACACGGCTCGAACAACTGGGAGGAACAACGCAAGACGGTCGCCCGCAGACACGCCGACTTGAAGCGGAAGCGCCGAGACTTCCTGCACAAACTCTCGGCATACTACGCCCGCGAGTACGACCTTGTGGTCGTCGAGGACTTGGACGCGAAGGGACTGGTCGAACTACCGGGCAACTCGCGGAATCGAGCGGGAGCCTCGTGGGGGACGTTCCTGCGAATGCTCGAATACAAGTGCGAGCGGAAAGGGACGCACTTCGTCGCCGTGGCCCCCCGAGGAACGACGAAAGAGTGCGCGTCGTGTGGTGTCGAGACGGACAAGCCGTTGTGGGTGCGTGAGCATTCGTGTCCGTCGTGTGGGTTCGAGGTGGACAGAGACGCGAATGCGTCGTGGAACATTCTTTCTCGCGGTCTCGAAAAGGTAGGGACGGGCTGTCCCGAATCAACGCCTGTGGAGACTGCGCTCCCTACGGACACCGATTCGGTGTCTGCAAAGCGCGTCATGGAAGCAGGAAGCCCCACCCTCAAGGAGCGAACCGCGTCAGCGGTGAGCGAGTAGGGTGGGGAGGAAGTCACTCGTCTCCCGTCGTCGTCAGTTCTCTCGCTTCAGCCACTATAATCTCGTATAGCTAACACTTATCGGCGTTCTGTACGGAGTCTCCGTCAGTGCCTGTGCAATGACGTTGGAGAACATCCCTACGTATGATCCCGAACACGTTGGTAGAGTCGGGGAGCATGCGGTGGTCGTTGGTGCAAGCATCTCCGGCCTCTTGACGACCCGCGTCCTCGCGGACGGGTTCGACCGGGTAACTGTCGTCGAACGGAACGAACTCTCCGACGAACCAGTGGCGCGTGACGGTGCACCGCAAACGCGGCACCCGCACCTGCTACAGGGAGGCGGGCGGGTGATACTTGACGACCTGTTCCCGGACTTCGGTGACGAGTTCGTCGCTGCAGGAGGATTAGTAATCGATGCAGCGTCAGATTTCAATTTCTACGACGAGGATGGGTACGTGGCGCATCCCCCAACTCGGATGCCGCTATACGCTGGCAGTCGACCCCTGTTGGAGTACATCGTTCGAAGGCGAGTCGCGGATATCGATGGCGTACGGGTGTTCGATGGCTGTCACGTCATCGACTACCGGATGGATGATACCGGGAAGGCGGTAACTGGCGTGGAGCTCAGGGGCGAGAGTGAAACGGTACTGTCAGCCGACTTGACCGTCGATGCGACTGGACGCGCGAGTCGGACACCGAACTGGCTCGAAAACCAGGGCTATACGCCCCCCGAGGTCGCCGACGTAACCGTCGATCTCGCCTACAGTACCGTAACCGTCGACCGGGATACCGACGACAAGCGGGCGTTCTGGGCACCGGCGTCCCCACCGTACACCCGTGGTGGAGGGACGATACCGATCGAAGCTGGCCGACGCCAAATGCTCGTCAACGGCGTCCACGGCGACGACCCACCGACGGATATCGACGAGTTCCGTACGTTCGCGTCGACGCTCCAGATCACCGAGTTGGAGGAGATTCTGGAGACCCACGAAATACTCTCCGAGGACGTCGCGTACTATCCGTTTCCGTCGAATCGCCGACGATACTACGAGCAACTCGACCGATTCCCCGATAGGTTGCTCGTCGTCGGTGATGCGATTGCGAGCTACAACCCGGTCTACGGACAGGGGATGTCGGTAGCAGCACTCCACGCACTCGTGCTCCATCACACGCTCGCGGACAACGGGCTCGGGAACCTTGCTATCCAGTTTTTCGACGAAGCCGAACGGGTGATCGACACTGCATGGCTGATGGCCGTCGGTGCCGACTTTCAGTTCCCCCAAACCACTGGTCCGAAACCTCGGGGAACCGCCATCATGGGCTGGTATCTGTCGCGGCTAACGAGAAAAGCTCATACCGACGGCGAGTTGGCCGAGCGTCTCTTTCGCGTGATCCTGATGGAAAAACCGCCTACCTCGCTCTTCCGCCCCAGCGTCGTGGGACGCGTACTCAAACCGTCCATCCGATCTCTCCACCAAACGAACGCATGAATGACTCCGTCTCTCAACCTGAGCGGATCGTCCGTGATTTCGTCGCCTGGGAGAACGGGGACTCCTCGAAGGTGGATGTTGTTTCGGAGTCGCTCGACGTCTACAATCCGGGATTGGATGGTGGAGAAGTCCACGACCGCGAGAGCTACGCTGCGTATCTCGAAGAGGGTCGGTCGGCCTTTCCGGATATACAGATCGCGATCGAGGAGATAGTCGCTAACGGGGACACTGTAATGGCAGAAGTACGGATAACGGGCACCCACGAAGGGGAGTTCAAGCGCCTGCCTCCAACCGGCCGGTCAGTAGACATTCGAGGGATGGGCAAATTCTCGATTCCTGACGGCACGGTCGAAGAGTGCCACCTCTACTATGATTCGCGGGAGATGGCTAACCAACTCGGTATGACGTTCCCAGAGATACTCAGACAGTTACCGAAACTCGCGTGGAGAAAACTCAAATCGAGTGGCTGAGACCGTGGGACTGAACTCAGCCGCTCGCTCGATTCATCACCGTCTTCGGTCTTCTCACTCCGACCACTATAATCTCGTATAGCTAACACTTATCGGTGTCTCGGCACACGTTCTCGATTAGTGTCTGAGCGATGACGCTGGAAAGCGTCCACTCAGCACACCCGACCCACCATCATGAATTCGACATTCCACACCGACCGTACCGATGGGCGACCGACCCGAGGTAACGACGACACGGTCGAGCGCGTCGTTCGGGGCAAGACGTCGGCGTCCGACGCGAATCTTGGGGGTGACACTCGCTGAGATGTCTCGAGCGTTACGAGCCTCGGGGTACGTCGCACTAACGATCCAGATGGCCTGGGGGTTGGTTCAGGTGTTCGCCGTTTCACCTGCAGGTCCCGGATTGCCACCGGTGTCGGTCGGCGCGCATGCGCACTTCGGCATGCTCTCGATACTGGCCGTCGTGACCGGATTCGCGATTGAGCGGACGGCACTGACCGGGACGCTGCGGTCGATCGCCGTCTGGGGCTTCGTCGTCGGCCAGTGGCTACTACCTGCGACAATTCTCGCCGAGATGGTGGCTCCGCCACTCCTCGTCACAGCGTACCTGTGGGGTGCATCACTCACGATTTCGATGGCGATTGTCGCGTGGGGGACGATTACCGCTAGCGACGAGGTGGGGCAGAGTCCACGTGCGACACCCGCCGACTGAGAGAGGTTGCGAGCGCATACCTCCGTGTTCAAGCCGTGCATCCACTCGAACCCGGACGCATCGGTAGGTGACACCGTTCGGTGGCGTGTCCGCGAGCGAGACGTCCAGTACCAACCGCCAGACGGCTGTCTCCAAGTGGTCGAACGTCTTGCAGGGTGTCGAGGGTGCGGGGATCGAATCGAGATCGAGGACACCACGGATTCGAGGCATCTCGATAAGCTCGTCAACGAGGTCGCGGTACGTTGTCGTCTCTTTCACTTTGAGACAGAGTGAGACGACGTGCTGGCGGGGTGTGAACCACTTGCGTGAATAGCGTGTCGAGAATCGCGCCACGGCACGGCGAGCAAGCATCGTAGCCTGTTCACCGAACCGAAGGAGTCGCGACTTCGGGAGCGCACGTCTTCCTCCAGCCACTCACCAGTCACGTTTGTCAGCGAGGGTTTCGAAAAGGCCGTCAGAACGGGTCTGTCTGGTGCTGTAGTTCCCAGTCGGTGACGGAGCTGTTGAACTGTTGCCAGAGGTAGCGTTTCACGGCGAGATACGACTCGTGGAGCGGCTCTCCGAGCGCCTCACGGAGGACATCGTCGTCCGCGAGCGCGTCGAGCGCGCCCGCGAGCGTCTCCGGATACCGTTCGATTCCACGTTCGGCTCGCTCTGCCTCCGACAGCTCCGACGGGTCGGCCTCGAGCGGAGCGCCCGGGTCGAGTTCGCGGTCGATGCCATCTCGTCCGGCCGCGAGGAGTGCGACGAGCGCGTGGTACGGGTTGGCGGTGTTGTCGATTGCCTTGAACTCGATCCGGGTCGAGCCCTCGGGGTTCGACGCCGACGCCGACGGGATCCGAACCATCGCCTCCCGGTTGTCGTGGCCCCAGCAGGTGAACGCGGAGGCCCACGAGTGCGGCTGCAGCCGCGTGTACGAGACGACCGAGGGAGCGGTCAGCGCCAGGATCGCCGGCCCGTGTTCGAGCACGCCACCGATGAAGTGCCGTGCGGTCTCGCTCACCCCGTACCGGCGCTCCGCGTCCGGGTCGTAGAACACGTTGTCGTCGCCGTCCCACAGCGAGACGTGCAGGTGACAGCCGCTCCCGGGCTTGTTCTTGAACGGCTTCGGCGAGAAGAGCGCGCTCAACCCGTGGCGTTCCGCGACAGCCTTCACCGTGAGCTTGTACAGGATATGCTGGTCTGCGGCGGTGATTCCCGGCGAGTGCTTCACGACCAGCTCCTGCTGACCGGGGCCGTACTCGGGGTAGTAGGTGGCTAACTCCATCCCCTGTGCCCGGAGGGCGTCGACCATCTCGAGGACGAGGTCGTGGGTGTTCTGCATCCCGTCGGCGGCGAAACAGCCGCTCTGATCGAACGTCTCACGTCCGTCGTCGGTCTTGCGCGCGAGGTAGAACTCGCTCTCGAACGCGCTGACCGCGTCGTACGGAAACTCCGCCAGGAAATCCACGAGGTTCGACCGCGGGTCGTACGCCCAGTGGTCACCGTCGAGTTCGTGGAGGTTCGCCAACATCACGGCACCGCGGTCCGCGTACGGGAGCGTCGTGAACGTGTCCGGGTCCGGAATCAAGCGGACCTCGCCGACAGGGCCGCCGACTGCCGAGTCGGGTACGGGAATCTCCGTCGCCGTGAACGCCTGCTGGACCTGCGCCAGGTTCGCCCCCTCCGTGAGCACCCCCTCGATGTCGTTCGCAGGCACCACCCGCCCACGGGTCACGCCGCCACTGTCGGTGTAGAGCACGCGGACGAGTTCGACGTCGTCCGTCTCGCACTGTTCGATGACCGCTTGTGTCGAAGGCATGCGGAACCTGAAACACCATCCCGTCTTAGTGTTTTCCCGCGGCCTCCCGCTCTGTGAGGTTCTCACCGGCTCCGACGACCGGAGGCTCGCTTCGAACGCACGTCGCCGTCCCGCGTGGTACGCATACGCGTCGTCGAACTCGCGTTCCCGGCCCATCAGTTTCTCGACCCCGGCCACACAGATGAACGAAGCCGATACCGACAGCCGCCGGTGAGTCCGTCTCCGGGCCGAGAGACACCGAGTAACTGGCTCACTGACGCGAAGCGCACACAGCGGCTACCGGTGGCTCTGACTCACCGACCCCTCCTCGTACGGTTGGACGACGACAAACCCGTCCGGGCCGGTGAACGCCATCTGAATCGACTCGCCGGAGGTCTGGCCGATCTCGAACGTCTTGGCGACCTCCAGCGACGGAGAGAGGGTCGTACTCCACGCGACAGTCGCGTCCGGATCCGTGTAGATGGGCGGTGTCATCACGAGCGGGTCGCCGTGGGTCGTGATGGCGACCTGCCCCGGACCGGTGAGGTAGACGGTGGTCAGCCCACCGGTGGCGGCGCCCGAGAGGCTGCCGATCGTACTGATCTCGTAATCGACCGTGGACTCGAACGCGAGGACGTCGTTGCCGTTGATCGAGATGGACTCGCCCTCGTCGAGGGTGAGCCGCTGTACCTTCTTGCCTCGCTCGGCGACGTAGACGTGGCCAGTTCCCCCGGCCTCCATCACGGGCGTTCCCTCGCCGCTCACGGCCTCTTTGACGAGGCCGGTGATTCCTCCCTCGGGCGATGATTTTCCGGTGAAGGTAACGTCACCGGTGTATGCGATCATCGACCCGGCCTTGATGAGGACGGTTCCGTCGACGGGGACGTCGAGGAACCGCTCGTTCTCCGTCTGGAAGCCGTCGCCGTTCGTCGTGGGGGCGTGAGACTGCGTGAACTCTGCGACGTTCATGGGGACCGTGCTGTCTCGGAGGGTGCGCGCACCCATATGACCGGGGCTAGCTCAAACGAGCGCGTGAGGAACGTGTTCACACGGGCGTACGCTCGCTCGCGCGGGGTCTCCCTCCCACCCCCTCGAGAGTTCCGGGACCGGTCGTGCGCTCCCAGGCGAGTCGCCGACCCGCGACCTCCGACCCCAGACGACAGCCTCAGCTCGCTGTCGACACCGGAACGCCGCTCTCGCTCCCGTTGGCGACGCCGATGCCGACGTTCTCGCCGACGGGTTCATAATCGGACCGAGGCGTGGAGACCGGGGTGAGAACGTGTCTCGCGCGGTCTCCCGTCGTTTCGGACGTTCATAATCGGCTGTCGCGGCCGGAAGAGTGGCTGTGTGGGGCACGAAGCGGACCCGATTCTGGTACGGAGCGATGGCTCACAGGACGTCGCGTCCTCGCGCGACGACAGGTGGAATCGGGTCTCGTCGTGCGATTCAGTGGTGGCTCGGCCGTCGTCGCGACGTGGCCGACCGACTGTCTCGGCTCGAAAATCCTCATAATCGGGTTCCGTCTGCCGATTTCTCTCCTCAGCGTCGCGACGGGTCGTCCGTCCGCTGTCCTCGGCATCGTCACCCAAACCGACAGACAACGACGCACCGGCCGGTTCGACGCCGCTACCCCACCCGCTTCGCTCGCCGACCCCGACTCCTGGGTCTCCTTCTCCCCCCGCGAGGCGAGCCACGACGACGCTTCCTTGCGGCGACGAGGCCGATTATGAACGCCCGCGCACGGTCTGACAGCGCCGAACGACCGCTCTCGGACGCGTTCGGCGGCTTCACCTGATTATGAACGGTCCTCGACGGTGGGGGCTCACCTCACTGACTGCCGCGTGGGTCCCCGGCGCGGGCGCTGTGCGACACGGCGGACCGTCCGAACTGCACTGTGGGCCTACTCCGACTCGAGGAGAGAGTCCCGCCGTTCGCGGCGTTAACGAGACGCTTCGCGTCTCGTCCGCACACCAGAACGCTTCGCGTTCTGGGGACGGGCGTGAATCCGGCCACTCTCGCCACGTATCACGTTCTTATGCTGGTCGGGGTCGTTTATCCGGTAACTCAACGCGGAAAACTGGAGGTGGTTCGGCGTTCCTCCCGTCGGCGTGGTCGATAACACACTTTCGACCGGACTCGCGTCCACCGACGCACCCGCCGAAAGGTTGGCATCAAAAACGCGAGCCTCCCGCGATTGAGCCTGCCCACCGTGGCTCACAGGGCAGGCAGGTCGATGGCACGACTCGTGCCTGGACGCGGCGAAATCGGCGTCCGGGGGCCTCCCCCGACCCCGTCACGGGCGACGGGGATGCACGGTGCAAGGAGATACCGCGTCCGTCGGGACGCCGAAGACGCCACATCCCTCGCGGGACTCACGCACGGCGCACGAACCGAGACACCCCGCTCACGCGGGTGGATTTGCCCCCGTCGGACGACCCGGAGTCCCACGCACCGTCTTGCAGGGTGCGATGGCCGTGGGCGACCCCGAGCGCGGATGGGGAACCCTCGCCGTTCACGGCGAGGAGGATGTCATTCCGAATCCAGTTCCTCGGCGTGTTCGAGAAACTGGTCTTCCCATTCGCGCCGCTCGATAAGGGCCTCCCGGCCTGCCTCGGACAGCGCGTAGTAGTTCGTCCGTCGGTCGAGGTCACCGCGCTCGACGAACCCTTCGTCGACCAGCACGTCGAGGTTGGGGTAGAGACGGCCGTGGTTGGTTTCGACCCCGAGTTCCTCCTCCAATCGCTCTTTGACTCCCTGACCGGATGGCCGGTCGAGACTGGCGATGACGTACATGAGATCGCGTTGAAAACCCGTTAGCTGAAAGAGGGACATGTCCTTCCGACAACAACATTCTCCTGTAGATTAACTAATCGGTCGTTAGAACGAGTTAACGTTCCCCTTCGACGCGCCACCGCCGGACCGGACGGTCGGCCCCGCCCGAACGCGGCCTCGCAGCGTCCGGTCGAAGAGACGGTCCGCCCCCGGCGTTCGGGACACGACGACCCCGCCTGTGAGTGGCCCACGGGGCCCGAGTGACGACGACGGGCCCCACCCGCCGTCTCGAACTCGTAGCGTACTCAGGCACGTCGCTTATGCCGGTCGTTCTCCTCTGAGGACTGATGGGTGACTCCGATTCGGACCCGACAGGAGCGGACGTCCTCGCTGTCTTCGACGGAGTAGACGACCCGCGTGAGCCGCTGGCGACGAGCGAGGTCGCCGACTCGGTCGGCGGTGCCCACCGGACGGTGTACGACGCCCTCGACGCGCTGGCCGAGCGTGGCGAACTCCGGTCGAAACGGGTCGGTTCACAGGCACGGGTGTGGTGGCGGCCGCGCGCAGCGTCCGACGACGCGACGTCGGAGCACACCGGCGCCGACCAGCCGACGCACTCGCCGAGTCTGGCGGACAGGAACCTCATCGAGCAGGTCCTCGACGCCAGCCCCGTGAGCATCGTCGTCGTCGACCCGTCCGGTGACATCACGTTCGCGAACGAGCGCGCCGAAGAGACGCTCGGTCTCGAACGCGCCGCGATTACGAGCCGAACGTACCGCCAGCCGGACTGGAACATCTACTACGACGACCGGACGCCGATTCCAGACGAGGACCACCCCGTCACTCGCGTGCTGGAGACGGGCGACCCCGACTACGGCTTCGAGCACTGGATCGAACTCCCCGACGGCACCGAGCGGTGGCTGTCGAGTAACTCCGCTCCCGTCACGAACGACGACGGCGACATCGAGTACGTCGTCGTCGGCTTCGAAGACGCGACGCCGCTGAAAGAACGAGAGGACAAGCTGACCAGCGACAAGCGGCGGGTGGTCGAACTCTCCTCGGAAGGGCTGTTCGCCCCGTTTCTCGACGCGGCCGACGCACCGATCCGCATCGACGTCGACGAGGTCGTGACGGTCACCGACGGGACGGCACTCCAGTACGTCACGGCGGAGGGCATCTCGGCCACGGCACTGACCGACGTCTTCGAAGGGCACGTCGCCGTCCGTGACGTGCGGCTGCTCAGTTCGACCGAGGAAGGTAGCCGGTTCGAGCTTCGCGTCGACCAACTGACCGTCCCGCTGCTCTTCGACCGACTCGGCGGAAAGGTGACGTCTCTCGTGCGGGCCACGGGTGACGGCCCGCCCACGCTCACCGGCGAACTGCCGGGTGACGTCGACCCGGGGACCGTAATCCGGGAGGCACGACAGATTCACCCGGACATCGAACTGGTGTCACAGGAACTCCGCTACACGCCCCGTCTCCTCTCCGACATCGTCGAAGCGAAGCTCACCAGTCGCCAGTTCGCGGCGCTGCGAACGGCATACTACGGGGGCTACTTCGAGACGCCGCGGACGAGCACCGGAGACGAGTTGGCAGCCCAGTTAGACGTCACCCGCCAGACGTTCAATCAGCACCTCCGGAAGGCCGAACAGGCTGTCTTCGAGCAGTTGTTCGAAGCGTCCGGCAAGGAGGCACGCTGACTAGTCAGCCTGACATCTTATGCCCCCCGTCTCCGTTCGAACGGATAATGGGCTTACATACGGACCGTCTCGGCGACGTCAACTTGGACTACGACCCGGCAACGGACGCGTACCACGTCCAGTGCGACTGGGAGGACCCGACCTCACTCTGTTCGACGGTGGTCAGGACCGTCTCGGCAGTCACCGGACAGGCCCCGACCGCGATGACCCCGCTGTATTCGGTCTTCGACCCCGACGCCCTCGAATCCCTCCTCGCTCCGACTCGAGACCGGGATATCGAACTCTCGTTCACGTTCGAAGGGTGTCGAATCACGGTCGCCGGCAGTGGCGACGTGGTCGTCGGCCCCGAAGAATGAGCGACGGGACGGCGTCGTTTCCCGAAGCGTGTGACCACTGCGGGACGGCGCTCGAAGAGGAAGTCAGGTACCCCACGGCGACCGTCAGCGAGGACGACGGTGACGTGTCGATCTTCACGTTCTGTGACGAGGCGTGCAAGGAGGGGTGGCTCGACGACCGTAGTGGCGACCCCAGATAGTGAGCGCTGACGGCTGTGTGTCCGTTTCACTACCGAGTATCTACCGTCATCGCGTCCGCCCGCCTCGGTCCGGTTGTGATGACGGCACCCACCCACATCACGGGTGGACGCACTGTCTCCAGAGCACTCCCCGTCGCGGTGGTCGTGACGGCTGTGGTCGTCGGCTCCGGCGGAACGGCGGCGGCACCCATCGACGGGAACGGGGACGACCCGTCCCTCGACGGCCTGTCCCCGTCGCTCGATGGCCCGGGCGACGCCCTGACGCTGTCCGCGTCGCTCGACGGCAAAGGCAACGACGTGTACCCCCACCGGGTGTCTCCGCCGCCTTCGACGGGGCGAGCGACGACACGGTGACCGCCGCGTTCCCCATCGACAACGGCACAGCCAGCGTCGGCCGGGGCGGTGGGTCCGAGAAACCCAGCTTCTGAGCCGGTCGGCTCGATCCCTCCGGTCTCTCGGTGTGGCCGTACCGGTCCCCACCTCTCCGACTGTGGCGCTTCGCGCGGGCAGGACGGGATTCACGCTTCGTTCGGCGGCGGCGCTCCGTCTTCAGCGGTCCACGGCCACGGGCTTCAGAGGTCCAGGGCCACGTTCACCACGACCCCGACGAGGAAGACGATTGCACCGAGATAGAGGAACGTGATGAACAGGAGCAAGGCGCCGAGGAGGCCGTACGCGGCGTACTTGCCGGCACTCCCCGCGTAGTAGTAGAAGCCGATCTGGAGGAGCACCCAGCCGACCGCGGCCACGATGGCGCCCGGGAGGGCGTGCCGAACCGTGACGTCCACCGGCGGCATGATGTAGAAGATAGGCAGGAACGCCGCCGAGAGCACGACGATGGCGACGACGTTGCCGACCAGGGTCGGGTACTGGAGGGGGATGTCGACGAACGTGAGCGTCACACTCAGTGTGGAGAGTAACACGAAGCCGACGAGGAGCGTCGCGAGGGCGAGGACGCTCTTCTTCAACTGGTCGAGCAGTGACAGCTCCGACTGCCGGGAGTAGAGCTCGTCGAACGCGACCGTCAGCCCACGGAACACCTTGATACCACTCCACAGCGCGAGGAGACCACCGACCACTCCCGCGACGCCGTGTCCGCGCATGTCGCTGAGGACGCTGTTCAGCACCTCCGAGCCGCTCCCCGAGAGAGCCGAGCGAAGGACATCGATGAGGGCCTGCTTGGCACCGAACACAGAGAGCAGCGCGAGCGTGAGAATGAGCAGCGGAACGAACGACGCGATTGCGTAGTACGCGATGCTCGCCGCCATGAACGGCACCTCCTCCTCGCGGACGAGTTCGACGACGCTCCTACCGGTCCCGAGCACTGACATAGAATCTGGAACTCACTACTCGCTGTAGGTCCTCACGACTGAACAGCCGTGTGCTTTCACCTGCCAGCCGTCGACGCGTCTCGTCGTCGGGAGAGCCGGTGAAGCCGGCACCCGCTGGTTCGCTCCGTCGAGACGGGCTCGGCGCTCGGCAGCTGGTGCCGGGACGGCGCCCCGACTCCCTCGCTCGCTTCGAACGGTCCATGTTCCCCACGACACTCTCCCACGCAATGAGCGCCCTCCACGCTCGTCGGTGGCTGCTCGGGTCGCTCCTGCTCGTGACCCTCTTCGGCCTCTGTGTCTGGTACGGCACGTACGGCGTCGCGCCCGGCCTCGGCGCGTACCCGACCGACCAGGTGGTCGTCTCCACCCCCGCGGAGTACGTCGGCGACGCGGTCACGCTCTCGGGTACCGTCGTCGGGACCGACCCCGTCGAGATGTGAATCGCGGGTGACGGCACGCGACGGACGCTGACGGTCACGGGAGTCGACACACCCGTCGAACGCGGCGACCAGCTCCGCGTGTTCGGACACCTCGTCGACGAGGACACCGTGCAGGTGACGAACGCGTTCCCCGTCCCGCCCAGCGGCTTCATCTACTCCTATCTAGTCTCGTTCGTCGCCGGGCTCTGGGTCCTGGCGCGTCTCCTCACGCAGTGGCGACTCGATACCGCGCGCGGACTCGTCCGTCGCCCCGACGGGCCCACGCTCGCCGGCCTCCGGCGCAGACTCGGGGGTGACGACGATGCCTGACCTGCTCGCGCACGCGCTCGTCGCGTACAGCCTCGCCACCCTCCTGTCGTGGCGCTACGAGTGACTCTCGCCCGCGTACGTCACCGTCGCGATGGCGGGTGCGTTCGTCCCCGACCTGACGAAGGTGTCGCTGCTCGTCCCGAACTCTACGGTGCAGTCGGTCCTCGACGTCCCGTTCTCGTGGTTCGCGCTGCACACTCTCGGGGGTAGCCTCGTCTCACTCGCCATCGGCGTCGTCCTCGTTGCGAGTCCGGAGCGCGAGCGCGTCGCCGCACTCCTCGGCCTCGGCGCGGCGTCGCACCTGCTCGCCGACGCCCTCCTGCTCAACCCGTCGGGGCGCTCGTACCCGCTCCTGTGGCCGCTGTCGTACTACCACCCGCCGACACCCGGGCTGTATCTGAGCACCGATCCCGAACCGATGCTCGTCGCCGCCGCCGTCGCGGGTGGTGTCTTTCTCGCGACGAGATTCCGGCAGGGACGGGACGACACGTAGACACAGGTCCGCCGGCCCGCCGGCGCCCGCCCAGTGACGCGACGTCTCGGCGTTCGAGCAGCGACTCCGAGGGCGAACCTACTACACGCTCCCCGTGAGAGGCTCTTCGTATGGCCCGCACGTCGATTCCGGCGCTCTACGAGAAGTACGAGAACGGCGACCCCCTCACGATGCTGACGGCGTACGACGCACCCATCGCCCGTCTGGTCGACCGTGGCGGCGTCGACATGGTGCTCGTCGGCGACAGCGCCGGCGACAACCACCTGGGGTACGACGACACGCTGCCGGTGACGCTCGACGAGGCGCTGTCGAACACTGCGGCGGTCGACCGGGCCGTCGAGGAGGCGATGGTCGTCGCCGACATGCCGTTCCTCTCGTACGGAGCGTCGCTCGAAACGTCGGTCGAGAACGCCGGCCGCTTCCTGAAGGAGGCGGGAGCCGACGCCGTGAAACTGGAGACGGCACCGCGCGGCGAGACGACCATCGACATCGTCTCGCGACTCACCGAACTCGGGGTGCCCGTCGTGGGGCACATCGGGTTGACGCCACAGCGGATGAGACAGCTCGGTGGCGGGTACGTCCAGGGGCGGGGCGACGGGAGTTCGGCCACCGTCGAGGCGCTGGTCGACACCGCGACGCGGTTGGCGGACGCCGGCGCGTTCGCGATTGTCCTCGAGGCAGTCACCGAGGCGACGGGGAAGGAGGTCACCGAGGCAGTCGACGTGCCGACCATCGGTATCGGGGCGGGACGGTACGTCGACGGACAGGTGCTCGTCGTCACCGACCTCCTGGGGCTGAGCGAGGAGTCGTACGGCTTCTCGAAGGCGTACGCCGACCTCGGGTCGGCCGTCGAGGAGGCAGTGGCGGCCTACGTCGACGACGTCAGCAACGGATCGTTTCCGGCGTCCGAGCACGTCTTCGACCCGGTCGACGGGGTGGAGTAGCGCCACGCCCGTCGAGACGTTCACCCATCTCCCGACCGACAAGTTCGCGGCCGTGAGGTGGCTGTCCTGCTATCGGACCGGTAGTCGCGCGCCGTCCGGTTCCGATTCACAGCGAGACACAGACACCCCGTCGCCCGCCGGTGACCCTCACGCACTTCTCTTCACCGGGGTTCGAACTCCCTCTGTGACGGGTATAAATAGAAGTACTTGTACAACACCGGGTTCCGATCGCCGTCGTCGGTCGCGACGTACCGACCAGTCAGTCGAGAGACCTGTTAGCCTCTAGGTTACGACGACAATAAGATTGAACAAAGTGCTGATTAAACCGATAACTATCTCTAGTGTTTAACTAAGTGATGACTTTATCACTGAAATACATCGTCGTACCCCACGTCGGTCTCGGTTCTCGACTCGAACACCCTCTCACGGTGGCCCCGACTCGACCGTGTCTCTACAGCTGATAAATCGGCCCGCGCTCGAGGCATACAATTAGTTATCTCGCTTTGCCCTGAGAGATGTGATTCTCCACTCCCTGGGCTGTCGTCCCTCACGGTGCGGCCGGGACCTGAGCGGGACTCGGAACAGTGGACCGCCGACGAGTGGACGCTGACACGGAGCGGCACGTCGGCACGACGGTGAGTCGCTGGCTGCCCGTGTCGCTCGCCGGGTCCGGGTCCTCGGCCGGCCACACGGCCTCAGGACGGCCGTCCCCGCTCGACGTCGTGGGCCACTGAGAACGCGCCTCACGGACGCCCCGTCGACACGCCGGAACAGGTGGCCGTCCCTGAACGTCAGAACATTACAGCAGTACAGCTGTAATGAACACCCGCTGGCCGAGGACGCACGTCGGATTCCGGGAACCGTTTAGACGTAGTAAACACAGTCGTTACGTGTACGAGAGATTGATGCTGATGACGTTCGCGGCCCGTTCGACGAGGTCGGGAACGGTGGTTTCGAGGTACTCTCCGCGCATTCTGCTCGCGGGCCCAGCCACGCTGACGGACCCGCGAACGACACCGTCGTTGGTGATGACGGGGGCAGCGACACAGCGGATTCCCTCCGCGCGCTCTTGACTGTCGATGGCGTAGCCCCGTTCGCGGACTTCCGCAAGCTCCTCGAAGAGAGCGTCGCGCGTCGTGATGGTCTGCTCGGTACTCGGCTCGAGACCGTGCTCCTCGACGATCCGCTCGACGCGTTCGCGGGACAGGTTGGCGAGGATCGCCTTCCCGAGTGCAGTCTGGTGGAGGTAGACCCGCGACCCGATGTCGGTGTCGAGCGACAGGGCGTTCTCCCCCTCCGCACGGTAGAGGTAGGTTCCGAGACCGTGCTCCTCGACGAGGATGTTACCCAGTTCTCCGGTCTCTTCGGCGAGTTTGTCCGCTTCGGGCACACCTACCTGGTAGATCTTGTGCTGGTTCTTGACGTGTTCGCCGTACTCGAAGAAACGGAGGCCCAGACGGAACTCGTCCCCGTCTCTGACGACCAGCTTGTTCTCCTCGAGGGTCGTGAGGTGGTTGTGTACCGTCCCCTTCGTGATGTCGAGGTGATTCGACAGTTCGGTGACCCCTGCGCCGTTCAACTCGAACAGCTTCTGGAGGATCGTCGTGGTCGTCCCCACGGCCATCACCGGGTTTTTCGCGTGTCCCATGTTCGCACGTCTATCGGCCAGCTACAAAAAACTGTTCAGCCGAGCTAAACACACGCCGGACGCTCAGCAGGGGGTCGCTGACGCGTCCGGCCCTCACGGCACGATTCGAGACGCTGTCGGGCTCTGACCGTCGACACGAGGGCGGTCGAAGCCTCGACCGCGTTTGGAGTAACTAAACACAGTGAGGGGTGTTTCCGTCAGAAACGTTTACAAGAGATACGCCACACCTTCAGACGAAGATGGACTACGGATTAGCCGGTAATACAGCTCTGGTCGCCGCTTCCACCAGCGGTCTCGGAAAGGCGTCGGCGAAAGCGCTCGCACGCGAAGGAGCCGACGTCGTCATCAACGGCCGCGACGAAGACCAGCTGGACGCAGCGGTGACAGACGTACAGCGTGTCGGCGAGGGCGACGTCCTCGGCGTTCAGGGTGACCTGACGGATGCTGGTGCCGTCGAGCGACTCGTCGACCGAACGGTCGCACACTTCGGCGGCATCGACCACCTCGTCACGAACGCGGGTGGCCCACCGAGTGGCTCGTTCCTGGAGACGGAGGACGACGACTGGTACGACGCGTTCGACCTGCTCGTGATGAGCGTCGTCAGACTCGTCCGCGAGGCGGCGCCCCACCTCCGCGATGGGGGTGGCACCGTCGTCACCATCACGTCGCGGAGTGTCAAGGAAGCGATTCCCTCGCTCGTTCTGTCGAACTCGGTGCGGATGAGCGTCATCGGATTGGAGAAGACACTCTCGAAGGAACTCGCACCGGAAGTTCGCTCGAACGCCGTCCTCCCCGCACCACACGAGACGGACCGACAGCGAGACCTCATCCAGGCAGCCGTCGACCGTGGCGAGTACGACAGTTACGAAGAGGGGCTCGAGGCTAAAGGTGAGATCAACCCTCTCGGGCGCATCGGCGACCCCGCAGAGCTCGGTGACGTCGTCGCCTACCTCTCGTCGGAACGCTCCAGCTTCGTCAACGGCGTCGCGATCCCCGTCGACGGAGGCCAGGGCGCAGCGAACCTGTAACCGCCACAACTCCCTACCAATGCCACGACTCGCACGAACTATCGACGGTCGAACCATGCTCGGTGGCCGGAGTGGCTTCGTCCCGCTCTCGGCGGCCGCACCGACCCACACGACGGTCAGGGATGCCCTTCCACTGGCCGCCGAGGGGAACCTGCCCACTCCCGGGGACGCGTCCGCGGCCGCCGTTCCACCGGAGCACCTCTCGTTCGCCGCACCACTCGACACGCCGGGAAAGCTCTGGGGAATCGGGTTGAACTACGCCGACCACGCATCGGACCTCGACGAGGAGTGGCCGAAGGAACCAGCCAGTTTCATGAAGCCAGCGACTGCGGCTACCGGACCGGGAGGCCCTATCCGACTCCCACCCGAGGACGTCTCGGAGCGCGTCACCGCCGAGGCGGAACTCGCAGTCGTCATCGGAAAGACGTGCTCCGACATCGACCGCCTCGACCGGGTCGACGACGTCGTCGCCGGCTACGTTCCGGTCATCGACATGACGGCCGAAGACATCCTCGAACGGAACCCACGGTTCCTGACCCGGTCGAAGAGTTTCGACTCGTTCCTGGTGTTCGGTCCGTGGCTGGTCACGACCGACGAAGTCGGGCCGCTCGACGACCTCACGGTGAGCACTGTCGTCAACGACGAAGTGGCTGCGGAGAACCGCGTTCGGAACATGATGGTCTCGCCCCGGGAACTGGTGCGGTTTCACTCGAAGGTGATGACGCTCGAAGCCGGCGACGTGATTTCGACGGGAACGCCCGGCGCGAAACACATCCGTCCCGGCGACGAGGTCAGAGCGGAGGTCGAGGGAGTCGGGACCGCCCGGGCGAACGTGGTGCGATGACGGACGATGCGGTGGTCCCTTCACGTGTCGTTCCGCGGTCGGAATCGTTTTACCGACAGACATAGACGTTCACAACCATACCGATGAAAATTGCTGAAGTCGAGAGCTTCGCAGTATCGATTCCGCTGAAAGAACCCGTCGCCTTCGCGACTCGCGTCGTCGAGGAGCGCGACCACGCGATCGTCTACGTCCGGACCGAAGACGGTACCGAGGGACTGGGGTACACGCTCGGCTACGGCGGTGCGGACGTCGTTGCACAGGCCGTCGAAAGCGTCCTCGCACCGATGGTCGAAGACGAGGACCCCCGCGACACGTCTCGCCTCTGGCGCGAGATGTTCGACGGGACTGTCCAGATCGGTCGGAAGGGAGTGATGCTCCGCGCCATCTCGTGTATCGACACGGCCCTGTGGGACATCAAGGCGAAGGCCGCGGGGATGCCGCTGTACAAACTCCTGGGAGGACACACTGACGAACTGCCGGCGTACGCCAGCGGTGGCTACTACCGCGACGGGAAAGGTCTCGAGGGGCTCCGAGCGGAGATGGAACGGTACGTCGAGCGCGGCCACGACGTCGTGAAGATGAAAGTCGGTCGCAAACCTCTCGAGGAGGAGATCGAACGGGTTCGCGTCGCCCGCGAAGCCATCGGACCGAACCGGACGCTCCTGATGGACGCGAACGGCAAGTGGAAGAACAAGCAGGAGGCGGTCCGTGCCTGCCGGAAGTTCGCGGAGTACGACCCGTACTTCATCGAGGAGCCGGTGATGCCCGACAGCCTCGACCTCTACCGCGAGGTGAACGGGGCGCTCGACTACGCGGTCGCCGGGGGGGAACTGGAGTTCAGCCGCTACGGATTCAGGGACCTCATCCGCGAGGACGCCGTCGAAATCATCCAGCCGGACGTGACCGTCGTCGGCGGGGTGACCGAGTGGATGCGGGTCGCACAGACGGCAGCGAGCCACGACATCCCGGTCGCACCGCACTACAACTGGGACCTCCACATCCAGTTGCTCGCGGCCATCGAGAACAGTCTCTGGATCGAGTACTTCTACCGTGACTCGGACGTGAAAGCGTTCGACGACGTACTCGAGCACCAGATCGAACCCGTCGACGGGATGATTCAGCTCCCACAGCGACCCGGCCACGGTGTCGAACTCGACAGAGACGCTCTCGAGGAGTTCCGCATCTAGGGACTGGTGGTCGCGCAGTTCGACACCCCGAGAGCGTGAGAACGGACTTCGACGGGAGGCTTCCCGTTCGAGCGTGGCTTACAGTTCGTAGCGCTCGTCGGCCGACAGTTCGACGACGGACGGCCCTCCGCCGGTTCGGCGACGGTCCAGTTCCCGCCTGAACTGGTCGACTTCGTCGCTCCCGGGGACGTAGTGGACCGGTACGACGGTGTCGACTGACAACCACGTGGTCGCGATCGCGGCGTCGCGCGGTGGAAGCGGCGCACGGTCTCCGGGTGCGCTCCCGACCGGGAGGAGGACCACGTCCGGCGCGTTCACGTCGACGAACAGTTCGAGGTCACTGAAC
Organism: Salinigranum sp.; assembly: GCF_041641895.1. Taxonomy (NCBI): domain Archaea; kingdom Methanobacteriati; phylum Methanobacteriota; class Halobacteria; order Halobacteriales; family Haloferacaceae; genus Salinigranum; species Salinigranum sp. The sequence goes on from NZ_JBEPXO010000022.1 coordinate 28,024, forward strand.
AACGAGGTATCGCCCACGTAGTAGAGACTCCCCTGGGAGAGCTCGAAGTGGAACCCGAGCGGCATCCCCGACACACGCTGGCCGTCCGACTCGAAGTACGACAGGTGACGAGTTTCGACGACCCGAACCCCGACCCCCGCTGCGGTGAGCGTGTTCCCCCAGATTACCCGGTCGACCTGTGACTCGGGGAGTCCCTCACGGACGAGGTGGTCGGCGACAGCCGGCTCGGTGTACACCGACGCACCGGACGTGTCGGCGATCTCCACCGTATCGCCCAGATGGTCGTACGCACCGTGGGTGACGAAGATCGCGTCCACGTCCGCGAAGTCGGAGACCGTCGCGCGAGTCCAGTCGGGGTCGGTCACCCACGGGTCGACGAGGAGTCGCGTCTCACCGTCTGTCAGGGTGAACGACGAGAGCCCGAAGTACTCGAGAGCGGGCCGTCTCGGAGGTGACATGGCCTCGTATCGACCACCGAGTCACAATACTGTTACGGCTGCTGGTCTGCTGCGACCGAGACGGGGCGCGTACGGTTCGAGCCGAACCGGCCCGTGAAGGGCTCCCGGCGGCCAGCACGGACAGTCCGTCGACGACTGACCTCAATACTTTTACCGGCGCGGGGAGACGTACGACCACAGGATATGAGCCAGAACGTCCTACTGACTGGTGCGTTCGGTCGGGTCGGCACGGCGATTATCGACCACCTCGCCGACCGTGACGAGTACGAGTTCACCTACCTGAACCGATCTGACCGTGAGGAGTACGACGCCGTCGTCGCCGACGTCTCGAACTACGAGGAGATCCGGCCAGCCTTCGACGACGTGGACGCGGTAATCCACCTCGCGGGGTACCCCGAGACCGACGGAACGTTCGAAGAGGTGCTGGAGAACAACATCGTCGGCATGTACAACACGCTCGAAGCCGCGACGGACGCAGGCGTGGAGACGTTCGTCTTCGGGTCGACCAACCACGTCGTCGGGATGTACGAGGTGGAGTTCGCCCCGGACCTCTACGAACCGGACTTCGACCTGCTGGTCGACGAGGAGTCGCCACGACGGCCGGACTCACAGTACGGATCCTCGAAGTCGTACGGGGAGGACCTCGGCAGGTACTACACGGAGAACTACGAGTACCCGACCCAGTTCTACGCGCTCCGTATCTGCAGCGTCCGACACGAGCAGTACGACCACCCGTACGGTGACGCCGAACACGGTGTCGACGACGGGAAGTGGGAGCGGGACAGTCCCGAGTACCAGCGTCAGGTCGCGCGGATGAAAGCTATGTGGCAGTCACGGCGCGACCTGGCACAGGAGGTCGACTGCTGTCTTCGCGACGACGACGTGGAGTTCGACGTGTTCTACGGCGTCAGCGACAACGACCGCCGCTGGTTCAGTATCGAGCACGCACGGGACGTCCTCGGGTACGACCCACAGGACAACGGTGAAGAGTGGGACGCCCCGCCGGAGGCGATCTGATGGCCGAGAAACTGCTGCTCGACGTCGACCCCGGCATCGACGACGCGCTCGCGGTCCTGATGGCGCTCGGGAACGACGACGTCGACGTCGTGGGCCTCACGACGGTGATGGGCAACACCACCGTCGAGAACACGACCACCAACGCGCTGGCCCTGCTCGAGTTCGCGGGCCGAACGGACGTGCCCGTCGCACGGGGTGCGGGCCGGCCGTTCGCCGACGAACTCGTCATGGCCGAGTACGTCCACGGCCCGGGTGGGATGCCCGAGACGGTCCGCGAGGCGCTTCCCGCTCCTGCCGCGGAGCCGGTCGAGACGCACGCCGTCGAGTTCATTCTCGAACAGGCCCGCGAACACGGTGACGACCTGACTATCGCGGCCGTCGGCCCACAGACCAACCTCGCACTGGCGGTGGCCCGCGACCCGACCCTCCCCGAACGGGTCGCCGACATCTACCAGATGGGTGGGGCGCTGAAGACGACGGGGAACGTGACGCCGCAGGCGTCGTTCAACTTCTACGTCGACGCCGCGGCGGCGGCCCGGGTCGTCCAAGACGCGTGGCCGACGGTCGTCGGTCTCGACGTGACCGAACCGGCGTACCTCCCACCGGCAGCGCGCGAGCGGTTCCGTGGTCGTGGCGTCCACGGCGACGTCGTCGCCGACATCCTGGCGTACAAGGCACAGGGACCGGACGGTGCGGTCGCCGAGGGCGGCTCTATCACGAGTGACGCAGTCGTCCTCGCCGGTATCCTCGGTAACCCGCTGACGTACGAGGACGCGTACGTCCAGGTCGACACGACCGGCGGCCCGTCGAACGGGGCGACCATCTACGACGAACACGGCGTCTACGAACACGCCCCCAACTGCACAGTGGCGCTCGACGTCGATGTGGAACAGTGTCGCGAAGTGATACTCTCGAACCTGGAGGGCCTCGTCGGCCGCCTCTGAGTATGAACGGAATACTTGTCGCCGTTGCGCCGACGGAAGCCGACGTGGAACTCCTCGAGGAAGCGGGAGCTGTCGCCGCAGCGACCGGCGTCGACGTCGTCGTGCTCGCCCTCGCGATCGAGGAGAGTGACCACGCGTCTATCGACGCGATGCGACAGTGGGAGGGGTTCGAAGACTCCATGGGAGACACCCCCCACGACTTCGCGGACCACCTCGGGGGTGTGACTCTCGCCCCGCGAGGCGTGGAGTACATCGCCGTCGGTGAGCGAGTGGAGGCCACGCGACCGTCCGAGAAGATAATCGACGTCGCGAGGAACCACGGCTGCGACCACATCTACGTGCTGAACCGCAGTCGGTCACCGGCGGGGAAGGCGCTGTTCGGAGACACCACACAGTCGGTCATTCTGAACTTCGACGGGTTCGTCACGGTCCGAACCCCGTGACGTCCTCCCCGGCCACCGTCTGCTGCCGGTTGCGGCCGCGACACCGTCAGCCGTACGTCTCCCCCTCCCCCGCCCCACCCCACTGTCGACCCAAAAATTTAATATGGGAAACGGTAGAGTATGCGATGGAAGACCATGTCAAAGACAGGCACTGCTAGCGGCGAGAGTCGTATCGAACGGTTGCGCGACAGCATCGGGACGGACTTCACGACCACGACGTGGGTGCTGGTGCCGCTGGGAATCGGTATCAACGCCATCGGCGGGTTCATCGCGAGTACGCTGAAGCTCCCGCTGTTCCTCGACAACATCGGCACCATGCTGTTGGGCATCCTCGCGGGGCCGTGGGCGGCAGCATTGACGGGCGGGCTTGCCAACATCGTCCAGGCGATGCTGGGTAACCCTGTTCAGCTCGCGTTCATGCCTGTTCCGGTGGCGATCGGGCTCGTGACCGGCTTTCTCGCCCGGAGAGGCTGGTTCGACAACGTCAAGAAGGTGATCGTTCCAGCGATCGTCCTCACGCTCGTCGCGACGATCATCGCGACCCCGATCGTGGTCCTCGTGTTCGGCGGCGTGACGAGTTCGGGTACCAGTCTGGTCACGGCGACGCTCGTTGCGACGGGCCGCAGTCTCGTCGAGAGTGCAGCAACCGCACAGATAATGGTCGAACTCGTCGACAAGGGCGGGTCGGCGTTCGTGGCCTTCTTCATCGCGAAGTCCGTCCCGAGTCGCTACCTCCCACCACAGGGACAGGACATATTCTCGTAATCGCCCACCCACCGACGATGAACAGGAGACGAACGAATCTCGACCGTCAGTATCCAAGCGTGATGCACAATGGCTGACTCGGACATGACCATCTACCAGCCCGGTGAGAGCATCCTCCACCGGATGAATCCCGTCACGGAAGTCGTCCTCGCCACCGCTCTCTCACTGGTCGTGTTCGTCCTCAGTGACTACCGAGTCCCCCTGGCGCTGGCACTCGTCATCCTCGTGCTGCTCTTCGTGGGACGAGTGCACGGACCCGTCCTCAAACTGTACGCAGCGGTCGCCGTCCCGTTCGCGTTCTTCCTGTTGCTCATCCAGGGCATCCTGCTCACGCCCACCGACCCGACGCCGTTGCTCGTGGTTGGACCCGTCACGGTGTGGCAGTCCGGGTTCGAGGAGGCGCGACTGATCTTCCTCCGTATCAGCGTGCTCATCCTCGCGTTTCTGCTGTTCGCCACGACGGCACAGCCGCAGCGACTGCGCGTCGCCCTCATGGAGAAGGGCGTCCCGAGCAAGCTCGCGTACGTGTTCATCGCCTCCCTGATGATAATCCCCGAAATCCGTAACCGAGCGACGGCGATCACGGAGGCGCAACAGGCGCGGGGGCTGGACACGGAGGCGGACGTTCGGACGCGCCTCTCTTCCATCGTCGCGCTTCTGGCACCGCTTCTCATCAGCACGCTCATCGTCGCGAACACGCGCGCGCTGGCACTGAACGCTCGTGGATTCCAGGCGACCGGCGACCGAACGTATCTGTACGACGTTCCGGACCCGACCAGCGAACGGCTGCTCCGTTATCTCAGCGGTGTCGCCGTCATCGGTGCGGTCGTGTGGAGGGTACTGGCATGAGTCTCATCGAACTGACGGACGTGACGTTCCGGTACGGCACACAGCCGGAGGGCGAGTACGCGGTGGCCGACCTCGACTTCGCCATCGAGGGCGGGCAGTTCGTCGGCGTTACGGGACAGAGCGAGGCGGGAAAAGCGACCCTCAGCCGTCTCATCTCGGGACAGATACCTCACTTTTACCACGGCGAGCTTTCAGGTGACGTCACTGTCGAGGGGATGTCGACCGCGGAGTCGACCGTCGGTGAGCTCTCGAAGAAGATCGGGTACGTCTTCGAGAACCCGTACGACCAGCTCACGGGGGCGTCCTCGACGGTTCTCGAAGAGGTCGCGTTCGGCCTGGAAACACACGGACTCACACGAGCGGAGATGCGCACTCGGGCGAAAGAGAGCCTCGCCGCCATCGGTGTCGAGGACCTCGTCGACCGCGACCCGATGCAACTCTCCGGAGGACAGTGTCAGCGTGTCGCCATCGCGTCGGTGCTCGCGATGCAACCGGACGTCCTCGTGCTTCAGCAGCCGACGGCGCAACTCGACCCAGAGGGGACGGATGAGGTGTTCGAGGTGGTCGGCGAGATGAACGACCGTGGCTACACCATCGTGATGATCAGCCACGAGCTGGATCGGCTGGTCCCCCACCTCGACCGGCTCGTGGTCATGGACGACGGCGAGATACGGCTCGATGGACCGCCGGACGACGTGCTCGTCGACGCCACGGAACAGGGGCTCCCGCTGTTCGTCCCGACGCCAATCGCAGTCGGGCAACGGCTCCGTGAGGCCGGTCTCGTCCCGGACGACGAACCCCTGCCCGTGACCCGCTCCGACTGTCTCGCCGAACTCCGGCGCGTCGCCCAGACACCGTTCCCCGACGGAGACCGAGACGACCCCGTCGGTGTCTCCTCGCGAGCGAGCCCCGATGCGACCGACGGGTCGCTCGACTCGGACGACGAGGTCGTCCTCGAGGGCGTCCATCACCGGTACCCCAGCGGCGTCGAGGCGGTTCGTGGTGTCTCGTTCTCACTCGATGCGGGGTGTGTCTGTCTCATCGGCCAGAACGGGGCGGGGAAGTCGACGCTCGTGAAGCATCTGAACGGGCTCCTCGACCCGACCGAGGGCGTCGTCTACATCCGCGGCGCGGACACACGGGACCACACCACTGCAGAGCTCGCGCACGACGTCGGGCTGAGCTTCCAGAATCCCGACGACCAGCTCTTCCACAGCACGGTCGAAAAAGAGGTGCAGTACGGGCCGACCAACCTCGAATACGACAGCGAGGGGGTCGTCGACAGAACCGAGACCGCGCTGGACCTGCTCGGACTCTCCGAGCGTCGGGACGAGAACCCCTACGACTTCGGCGAGCCGTGGCGGAAACGCGTCGCCGTGGCGTCCGTGGTCGCGATGGATACCGACACGGTCATCCTCGACGAGCCGACGAGCGGGCAGGACGCCCCGGGGTACGAGCAACTCGGCGAAGCCGTCGAGACGCTCGTCGACCGGGACAAACTAGTCATCGTCGTCACGCACGACATGGATTTCGTGCGCGAACACGCCGACCGCGCGGTTCTCCTCTCGGAGGGACGGGTCATCGCCGACGGCGACCCACGCCACGTGCTGGGCGACCCCGACACGCTCGCACGGTCGAACGTTCATCCGCCGACCGTCACGCAACTCGGTCTCGCGCTCGGCGTCGGGCCGACCCTCTCGGTCGAAGAACTGTTCGAGGCACTCGACGGAGAGGTGACCGATGCATCGGTGTAGCACAGGCGCTGAACCACACGAGACCACACACGGGTCTCCTGTCACGACAACGACTGAACCCATCACGGAACTATCACCATGAGTACGAAACTCCTACTGGACGTCGACCCCGGAAACGACGACGCGATTGCGCTGTTCATCGCTCTGGCCGCGGACGACGTCGACGTCGTCGGGGTCACGACGGTGGCTGGAAACACTACCGTCGAGAACGCGACACGGAACACCCTGTCACTGCTCGAACTGGTCGACAGGTCCGACGTCCCCGTCGCAGAAGGGGCACACCGCCCACTCGCGGACGGCCTGGAGACGGCCGAGCACGTCCACGGACCGGACGGACTCCCCGAGGCAGTGCGTGAGGGTCTCCCCGACCCGACGGCCGAACCGACCGAGACGCACGCCGTCGAGTTCATCATCGAACAGGCCCGCGAACACGGTGACGACCTGACCATCGCGGCACTCGGCCCGCAGACCAACCTCGCACTGGCGGTCGCCCGTGACCCGTCTCTCCCCGACCGCGTCGCCGACATCTACCAGATGGGTGGGGCACTGAAGACGACGGGGAACGTGACGCCGCAGGCGTCGTTCAACTTCTACGTCGACGCCGCGGCGGCGGCCCGGGTCGTCCAGGACGCCCGTCCGAAGGTCGTCGGGCTCGACGTGACCGAACACGTCTACGTCGGGACGGACGAGATTCGTGGGCTGGCCGAAGAACCGGCTCCGTTACCGACGATGGCTGCGATACTGGAGTTCAGCATCGAGGAGGTCCGTTCCAAGTTCGGACACGACGGTGGGCTGGCGAGCGATGCAGTCGTGCTCGCCGACATCGTGAACGACGCCCTCGACTTCGAAGAGGCGTACGTTCAGGTCGACACGACCGGCGGCCCGTCGAACGGGGCGACCATCTACGACGAACACGGCGTCTACGAACACGCCCCCAACTGCGAGGTCGCCCTCGACGTCGACGGCGCGGTGTATCAGCGAACGGTACTCGAGAGTCTCAGACGCTTCGCCGAAGGGTAGTCTCGTCGCCACTGTCGCCTCTGTTCTCGCTCACTCGGTGTCGGCGACCGGAGGGACCCGAACCGACCCCAGTGGGGGTCGCTGTGTCTCCCGACGATACGGTGTCCACGGCACAGTTCTGGAGAGTGAACCGGTCGGTGTCCACCTCGAACTCACACGAGTCCGTGCCTCGTTATCGAAAATTTGAATATTGATAATTGTACGAACGTGGGGAGAACGTTGCTCTCACGACGACGACGGCTCGGAGCTAGCTGGCGCTCGGATGTGTCTCGTACATCCCTATTTCCACTGAAAATGCCCAATTTTGCGAGAAATACGAACAAAACCCGACAAATCTCACGGTATAGTGTTCGGACCTTCGACTTACCGACATCGTTCTCGTCGGTTCAATTCGGGATCGACTCGCCTACTTCTACAATTGTTTTTCTGCATGAACTCGGAGTACGGGATTCGTCGCGGTCTCGAACCGGCTGTCACAGTCCCGGTCCGTCACTCGCACAGTGAGGAACCGTTCGTCTCCACGATGGTCGCGCTCCAGCAGGTGTGAACGGAACCGTCTCTGAACGGTTCCGACGGAGCACTCGACGGTTGCTCTCCCTCGCTCTCTCTGCCACGGTCTTCGCAGTCTCTCCGGTCAGAGGGGAGAGACAGTGGACCCGAATCGAGCGGCAGCGAGTGGACCTCAGGGGTGTAGGTTCACCCGGCGGGTGCGGTGTGACACCACCCACTCGTTCGTGCCCGGATTCCGTAGACCGGAGTGGGAGATAGTCTTCGTGGTTGACTACGTAACCAGTTCAAATCGAGCCCCGGGACGAGTCGCTAGTCACTGCGAACCAGCGTCTCCTCGATGAGCCGTCGAGTCCCGCGCTTGAGCCGGTTCGACACCGCCTGTCTCGAGATGCCGAAGTACTCCCCGAGTACCGAGAGGTTCGTCGTCCGCGGGCTGTCGTAGTAGCCGCGTTCGTACGCGAGCAGTAGCGCCTCTCGCTGGCTGTCGGTCAGGCTGCTCCCGTTGTCGTGCGACTCCGACTCCAGCCTGTGGAGCGTGCCGAGTTGCATCTCGATTCCCCGCTCGGTGCACATCTCGTGGAACCGTGCGATGGTCTGGCGGTCGTCACCTCTCACCTCCACCTGCCACCCCTGGGCAGTGCCGACTGCCGACAGGAGCGTCACCTCCGACCGCTCGATGGCCTCCGCGAGGCCGTCGTGGTTCGTCGCCCGCTCGATACGCACCAGCGACCGCCCGCCGAGTTCGTCGACCAGCTTCAACCGCTCGATACCTCGGTCGGGGTCGAACCCGTCGTCGACGTGTAACCCCTCGGCTCCCGCGACCCAGAAGTACGGGACGACCCTGTTCTGCAGCGGGACCACCCGTTCGAGTTCCACTGTCGCCTCGGGGTACCGTTCGAAGAGCCTGCGGAGCGGCACCGCGTCCAGGCCGAGTTCGAACTGAGCGATTGCGACCATGTGTCACTGTACTGAGCGCAGACACATCTCGTGTTCGATAGCCGGGACGCTCTCGCCCCGGCACAGCGGTCGGTGTCGACCACACACCGCGGTTCGGCGGGACGCTCCGGACGTTCGAGGCTGTCCGCCTCGGCGGTCCCCGCGGCGGTCAGCCGCCGGTGTCCTTACACCTCTTCGCGTGCCACCGACGGTATGTCCCGCGAGAGCACGGTCACGGGAATCGACCACGTCGAACTGTTCGTCGCCGACTGGGACGCCGCCGCCGCATGGTACGAGCACGTCCTGGGGCTGACCCCGGACCCGGCGTTCGAAGACTGGTGGACAACCGGGCGGGGGCCGCTAGTTCTGTCCGTCGACGGCACCACGAAACTGGCGCTGTTCGAGCGCGAGTCCGCGACCCGTGGGGCGGACGTCAGCCCGCACCGGGTCGCGTTCCAGACGGACGCCGACGGGTTCCGCTCGTTCGTCGACCGACTCGACGCGCTCGACCTGACAGACCGCGACGGCGAGTCGGTGTCGGCCGACGACGTCGTCGACCACGGACTCTCGTACTCCCTCTACTTCACCGACCCCGACGGGAACTGGCTCGAACTCACGACGAACGACTACGAGGCCGTCACCGCCGAACGTGAGTGAGTCGGCCGACTCCCGATGGGGTGCTGCCCACGGCCGACAGCCGAGTCCGGGGATATTTGAACGCGAACCCGATAGCAGGAGTCATGCCAGACGACCACGGGGGCTTCGAGCACGTCCGCGAGAACGTCGACGGCCACCCGATGGTGAACCTCCTCGGGTACGCGAGCACGTACTGGGTGCGGCTCTCGCTCGGCGTGCTCGCGGCGTTCCTCACCCGCTTCGCCCGTCTCGTACCGCCCATCGTCGTCGCGGCCGCCATCGACCGGGCCATCCGACAGTCGGGCGAGGCGGGGCTCCTCACGGACGTCGGCCTCCTCCCGGCGGCACAGATCACCGGGCAGGCCGCCCGCCTCGCCCTCCTCGAACGACTCGTCGCCATCGCGGTGCTGGCGTACCTCCTCCGCTCTGTCGCCCGCTTCGCCTCTCGATACCTCCTCCAGTCGACGGCACAGAAGGTCCAGCGTGACCTCCGCAACGACACGTACGACCACCTCCAGCACCTCTCGATGGACTTCTTCGTCGACCACCAGACCGGGGGGATGATGTCCATCCTCAACAGCGACATCAACCGCCTCGAGCAGTTCCTCAACACCGAGTTCAGACAGCTCATCCGCGTGGTCGCCACCGTCGGCGGCATCGCGGTCATCCTCTGGACGTACTCGCCGAAACTCGCGCTCGTCGCGCTCGCGCCGGTCCCGCTCATCGGGCTCGCGAGCGGGCAGTTCCTCACCTGGATCGAACCGCGGTACAAGTCCATCCGCGAGACCGTCGCCCGGCTGAACACCCGACTGGAGAACAACCTCGGCGGGGCGGCCGTCATCAAGACGTTCGACCGCTACGACTTCGAACGCGAGCGCGTCGCCGCCCAGAGTGAGGCCTACCACGACGAGAAGGTCCACGCCCTGCGCATCCGCCGCGGCTTCTTCGCCACCCTCCGCCTCCTCACGGGCGTCGTGTTCGTCCTCGTGCTCTATCTGGGCGGGACGGACATCATCACCGGCACGCCGGGGACGGACGGCGCGCTCACCCTCGGTGGGTTCGCCCTCTTTTTCCTCCTCCTCCGTCGGCTGTACTCGCCGATGCGCCGCGTCGGCAAGTCCGCCAACAAGTACCAGCTCGCGAAGTCCAGCGCCGAACGCGTCTTCGGCCTCCTGGGCCGCGAGCCGACCGTCACGAGTCCGACCCCGGCACACCACCCCGACGGTGTCGACGGGGACGTCGCGTTCGACTCGGTGACGTTCTCGTACGGCGACCGCGACCCCGTGCTCCACGACGTTTCGCTCGACGTGCCTGCGGGCACGACTGTGGGGCTGGCGGGCGCGACCGGAGCGGGCAAGTCGACGCTCGTGAAACTCGTCGCCCGCTTCCACGACGTCGACGAGGGGGCCGTCCGCGTCGACGGCGTCGACGTCCGCGACTACGAACTCCAGGCGCTCCGCGACGAGATCGCCATCGTCGAACAGAACCCCTACCTGTTCTCGGGGACGGTCGCCGAGAACATCGCCTACGGCGACGCGGCGACGCTCGAAGCGGAGTGGGCCGGCGACGGTGACGACGAGGCCGGCGGCGACCAGACGGCCCGCGAGCGCGTGGTCGAGGCCGCGACTGCCGCGGCCGCCGACGAGTTCATCCGTGACCTCCCCGCAGGCTACGACACGCAGGTCGGCGAGCGCGGCGTGAAGCTCTCGGGCGGCCAGCGCCAGCGGCTCGCCATCGCCCGCGCGCTGGTGAACGACCCCGCCATCATCATCTTCGACGAGGCGACTTCCGACGTCGACACCGAGACCGAGGACCTCATCCAGGAGAGCCTCGAGCGACTGGTCGAAGAGCGCACCGCGTTCGTCATCGCCCACCGCCTCTCCACCATCCAGCACGCCGACGAAATCGTCGTCCTCGACGACGGGCGCATCGTCGAACGGGGCGAACACGCGGACCTGGTCTCCCGCGGCGGCGCGTACGCCGACCTCTGGAACGGCCAGGTCGACGCCGACCCGCGACCGGCAGACGACTGAGGTGAGACCACCGGGTCGAGCGGGACCTCACCCGAACCGATGGTCGCCGAGCGTGAGTAGCCGCCTCGAACGCAGCGCCCCGCGTGCGGCATCGGACCCGTCGGCGACCGGTTCGGGCCCGCCGGTGAGCGGTAAGACTAACGCCCGCGCCCGAGTCGCCACCACATGACCCTGCTCGTCGTCGGCGGCTGCTCGTACAACTCGATGCTCTACCTCGACGAGTTTCCGCGGGAACCGGGGACGTACGTCGCGACCGACTTCCACGAGACCGTCGGGTCGACCGGTGCGGGCAAGTCGCTGAACCTCGGTCGGCTGGGCATGGACGTGACGTTCCACGCCACCATCGGCCGTGACCGCTACGGCGACGTGATCAGGGACACGTTCGCTGACGAGCCGGTGACGTTCGTCCACGACGTGGACCCGAACGGGACCGAACGACACGTCAACCTGATGAACGCCGACGGCGACCGTATCAGCGTCTTCGCCGTCGAGCCGACTCCCGGACTCGACGTCGACGACGGCCGACTCGAGGGCCTCGTCGAAACCGCCGACGCGCTCGTCGTCAACCCCGGCGACTACACCCGCCCGCTCCTCGCGGCGGCCGACCGGTACGACGTCCCCGTCTGGTGTGACGTCCACGCCTACGACGGTTCGGACCCACACTTCGAGCCGTTCGTCGACGCCGCCGACTACCTCTTCCTGAGCGACGAGGGGATGGACGACCCCCGCGAGTTCATGCGCGAGCGGGTCGACGCCGGGACGGACGTCGTCGTGTGTACGCGCGGCTCAGACGGGTCGATGGCGCTCACCAGCGACGGGTCGTTCCGCGAACTGCCCGCAGAGTCGTTCGAGATGGTCGACACGAACGGGGCCGGCGACGCGTACGTCGCGGGGTTCCTCTACGGCCACTCGCGCGGGGAAGACGTCGAAACCTGCATGCAGTTCGGGACGCTCGTCGGCGGGCTGTCGGTGAGTTCCTGGGACCTCGCACACGCGGACCTCTCGGCCGACTGGCTCCACGCCGCGTATCGGCGTCGCTACGGTGACACCGGCTGACGGGGGGCGGCAGGGGAGACGAGCACGGCAGAGGAACCGCTCGCGTTCGGTCACCGCTTCCCGTCGACCACCTTCGCCGCCGTCAGGACCGGGTCCCACGTCGTGTTGAACGGCGGCGCGTACGCGAGGTCGTAGTTGGAGAGGGCGTCGACGGTGATGCCCTCGGTCACAGCACCCACGAGCGCGGGGCTCCGGTGGACGGTTCCCCTCGCCGTACTCGGAGACGAGGCTCCCACCGAGCCCTCGCCCGGACGGGCGGTCGACGATGAGCGTCACCCGGACGGTCCCGCCCACGGGATAGTAGCCGGCGCGGGAGTTCGCCTCGATGGCCTCCGTCGTCGGGTCGAACCCCGGCCGCGCGAGCCACCTCGTGGTCGAGAACCCCCGTTCGGGCGGCCTCGACCTCGAACGCCTTGACGGTCGCCGTCCCCGCGACGCCGCCGCCTGCGGTCGGCGTTCCGGCGACCGTCCGACCGATGGCTCGCCCGTGTCGGTTGGCGGTCAACGCCAGCGGGACGTACGTCGGGTCGGCGGTGACGACGCGGCGGGACTCCGAGCAGTCACCCGCCGCGTACACGTCCGGGACGTTCGTCTCGCGGTAGGCGTCGGTCGCGATGGCCCCCGTCTCGCCGAATTCGATTCCGGCGTTCGTGGCGAGGGCCGTCCGGGGCCGGACGCCCGTCCCGACGAGTACCATCTCGACCGGGACGCGTTCGTCGTCCGTGACGACCGCCTCCACGCGGTTGCCCCCGGCGAGTTCCTGCACCTCCGCGTTCAGGTAGACTGCGACCTGTTGCTCGTCGAGGTAGTCGAGGACGGCCGCACTCGTCGCCTCGCTGAACGGCTTCAGGATGCGGTCGCCGCGCTGGAACAGGTGGACCTCGAAGTCGTTGGCGGCCAGGGCCTCGGCCATCTCGACGCCGATGTACCCCCGCCGACGATGCCGACCGGGCCGTTACACGTCTCGAGGAACTGGCAGGCAGGCCCGCGGTCCGGTTCCTGGAGGTTCCCGTCCGCCCGGGTCCGTCCCACGTACTCCCGGAGTTCCTTCCCGTCGGACATCGACCCGAGCGTGTACACGCCCTCCCGGTCGAGTCTGTCGATGGGCGGCGTGACCGCTTCTGCCCCCGTGGCGACGAGCAGCGAGTCGTACCCCTGGACGACGGTACCGTCCTCGTTTCGGGCCGTCACGGTCCGATCGCCCGGGTCGATGGCGACCACCTCGTGTCCCGTCCGGAGGTCGATGTCCCGCTCCGCACAGAACTCCTCGAGGGTGACCGAGACGAGGTCCTCGAGCGACTGGATGTCGCCCTTGATGTAGTACGGGAGCCCACAGGCCCCGTACGAGACCCACTCGCCCTTCCCGAAGACGACCACGTCGAGCGTGGGGTCGTCCCGCTTCGCTTTGCTGGCTGCCGACATCCCGGCGGCGTCACCGCCGACGACCACGAAGGTAGTCACGACCGTCGCATCGGCGAGTGTCGGTATAAGCGCACGCCGGGCGTGCGACCGACGTCCAACACGGCCCCGTGTCCGTGCACCCGGGTCGACCCGCCGTCCGAACGGCGGGATACCCAGTCCGTGGGAACGTGGGGTGGGTTATATTGGCCGATTGGCCGTAGGTGGCACCAGGGCTGTCTCATGGAGGGTGCACGGAATGATACGAAACTGGTGGCGGGTCCTCCCGTGGGTGGACCACCGGGGGCTCTACTGCGAGTGCCGCAGGTGCGGCACCACTGTCGACGTGGCCGCCGACGAGTGTCCAGGCTGTGGGTCCACGCGAATCGCTCGGTACGAACTCCCGTGACCCCGAACCGTCCGCGCGTGTCGACGCGACCCAGAATCCGACTGTGACCCGAGCCGACTCCCTTCGAGCCGAGTACGCGACCAGTCAGGAGCTGATGGACCTCGTCCGGTACACCGCCGAGACGTTGAGCATCGAGTTCGACCGATGGGACGAGCAGTACGTGACTGGTCCGAGCCTGTACTTCCTCATCGTCGCCGACATCGACTTCGGTGACTACACCGACCCGCTGGGCGGGAACGTGTGGCCAGTCGAGTGGTGTGAAGTCGTCTCCGACGACCCCGAATCGTTCATCGAGGCGGCCAGAGACGTCGCGTTCAACCGAGACGGTGCCGTCGTCATCTCGGGCGACGGCACCGTTCAAAAACAGATGGTCCGGGTGCGGAACCTGAGCAATGCCGAGAGGGAGCGTAGTGACGACATCGTCGCCGCCGAGTGGATGGGGACGAAGCATCTGAGCGCGCTGGAGGCGTCGACCCGTCGGCAGGTCCTCTGGGCGATTACGCTGAGCGAGGAGGACGGGCGTGTCACCACGTTTCTGGACGGGACGTACAAGGACTACCAGCGCGACGAACTCGGGGGGCGGTGGCGACCCGAGTGACGGCGCGTTCGTTCCCGCGTGCGGCGCTTCTCGTTCGGTTCGGTCGCGAGACGCACCGGGTGGCTCTCTCGCCGGTGGGCTCAAGCCCACCCGTGTCGTGACGCACAGGTAGCGATGAACGACGAGACAACCGCCTCGCCGCACGGCCCACGCGTCGGGTCGGTCGAGGCGATTCACGTCGCCACCGGGACTGGCGGCAGCCCCGAGCCACGGGAATCGGTCACTGCCGTCGCCGGCCGCGGCATCGAGGGGGACAGATACTTCGCGGGCGACGGCATCTACAACGAGCGCGACGACCTCGACCCCAGCGACGTCACGCTCGTCGAGGCCGAGGCGCTCGCGGCGGCCGCCGAGGCGTACGACGTGGACCTTACGGGCGGTGCGCACCGACGGAACGTCACCACTCGCGGGGTCGCCCTCAACCACCTCGTCGGGCACCGGTTCCGCGTCGGCGAGGCGGTCCTCGAAGGCGTCGGCCTCTGCGAACCGTGCGGCTACATGGAGTCGCTCGCCGACCAACCCGACGCCAAGCGCGCGCTCGTCCACCGCGGTGGCCTCGACGCCCGAATCGTCGAGTCCGGCGTCGTCGAACGCGGGGACGACGTCGTCTGGTGAGGCCTGCGTGTAGTCGTTCGGACGTCTCGTGGGCGACGCTGACCGTTCGCACTCACCGTGCGACCCGCCGCACGTTGCGGCGGACGTTCGCCCCGTTCCGCTCTCCCGGTCGGACGGGCCCGCCCTGCGAACCGATGGGGGGTCGTCCCGTCGGAGTCCCGGACTCC
>NZ_JBEPXO010000023.1:0-43390 GCF_041641895.1 Salinigranum sp.
GCGTTCGACAGGCAACTCGACGTCGGCCTCCACGAGGGGGCCCAGTTGGCCGTCTACGTCGACGGAGAACTCGCCGTCGACTTCGCCGGCGGGACCGACGGCCGCGGCGGCGAAACCACCGCGGACACGCGCCACCTCGTGTTCTCGTGTACGAAACCGTACGCGGGCGTCGGCCTCCACCAGCTCGTCGAACGGGGGGCGCTCGACTACGACGACCCGGTCGTCGACCACTGGCCCGACTTCGCCGACGAGGGGAGCGAGAAGGCCTCGATCACCGTCCGGCAGGTGTTGAGTCACACCGCGGGCATCCCGGCGAGTGACCTCGACCAGCAGCCCGAGAAGTGGGGGGACTGGGACGCCGTCGTCGAGGCGATGGAGGCCGTCGAGCCGCAGTTCTCCCCGGGCGAGCGACCGGCGTACCACACGTTCAACTACGGCTGGCTGGTGGGCGAACTCGTCCGGCGCGTGAGCGGCCAGCGCGTCGAGGAGTACGTCCAAGAACACGTGTTCGACCCGCTGGAGATGGACCGGACGTCCATCGGCCTGCGTGACGGCGAGGAGGACGACGTCGCTGCCCTCTCCGGCTTCGAGGTGTTCGACCGGTGTCGCGACCCCGGCGAGGGTCTCGGTATCCCGGCGTCGGAGTCGGCGGCCGCGTTCAACGAGGAGACGGTCCACCGCGCCGTCATCCCGGCCGCGAACGGCGTGGGGACCGCCCGCGACATGGCGCGCTTCTACGCCTGTGTCGCGAACGGCGGCGAACTGGAGGGGACGCGACTCCTCTCCGAGGAGACGGTCGCCGAGGCGACGCGGACCCACGCCGAAACCGACAGCGACGGGACGCTGTCGCGGCCCGCACGGTACGCGCTCGGCTTCTGGACGGGTGGTCTCGCGAACGACATGTTCGGCTCGGCCAGCCACGAGCGGATGGTCGGCCACGCCGGTCTCGGGAGCATCTTCGGGTGGGCGGACCTCGACGCGAACGTGGGGTTCGCCTACGTCACGAACGGGATCCGCGAGGAGTCGTGGGAACACGCGGCGCGCGTGGCGGGGCTATCAGACGCGGTGCGACTGCTACTCCGGCGCTGACGTCGGGGTCCGTTACCCCTCGTCCGCGTCCTCGCCCTCGACGTCGCTGCCGCCGTCCACGTTCGCGTCCGCAGCGGCCGCGCCGACGAGCGAGTCGACGTCGGTGTGTTCGAAGAGGAGGGTGCGCATCCGTTCGACCGTCTCCGCGTCGCGGGTCCGTCCGCTGTGGACGACCTCTTCGCACCGTTCGACGACCGAGAGGGTGTCGCCGCTGACCATGAGGACGGGGACGCCCTTCTGTTCGGCCTTGCCGATAACCGCGCCCGGCGGGCGGTGCGCCCCAGTGAGGAGCAGACACTTCACACCCGGTGCTTCCAGCGCGGCCGTGTGAATCTCCGCGCGGTCACCGCCGGTGATGACGGCGGCGTCCTTCGTCCGCCGGAAGTACCGCAGCGCCTCGTCGCCGCCCATCGCCCCGACGAGGAAGCGCTCGACGAACGCGCCGGTCGGCGCGTCGTTGACGATTTCGGCCCCGAGTTCAGAGGCGAGGTCGGCGACGGTGACGCCGGCCAGTTCCTGCACGCGCGGGACGATGCCGACGACCGGGACGCCGCGCGATTCGAGGAACGGGACGACGTCGTTCTCGAGTTCGTCGTACGCGGAGTCGGAGACGCGGTTGAACAGGACGCCCGCCAGCCGGTCACCGATGTCGGACGCGGCCGCGAGGACGTCGTCGAGGTCACCCGGGTCCGCGTAGTCGGCGACGAGAAGCACTCGCGCGTCGAACAGGTCGGCGATTTGCGGGTCGGTGAGGTCGACGATGCCGCCGGTGGTGTGGTGGCCGCCCCCCTCGACGAGGACGAGGTCCTTCCCCTCCGAGAGGGCGTCGAACTGCTCGCGGACGTTATCGGCGAGCGCGCCGGGCTCTTCCTGGCCGCGGATGGCGCCCTGGACGAACGTCGGCGAGTAGACGATGGGCTCCATCTGGTGCATCTCCGAGTCGAGGTCGAGCAGGTCGCGCGCGAGCATCGGGTCGCGGTCGAGCGTCTTGCCGACGTTCGACTGCAGGCGCGTCCCTTTCGGCTTCATGTAGCCGACGTCGCGGCCGCGCTCTTTCGCCAGGAGGCCGAGTGCGAGGGTGATGGCCGTCTTGCCTGTGCTCTCTCCGGTCGAGGTGACGAGTAGTGTCTGGGTCTGGGGTTCGGTCATTGGTCTGGCTCCGTGAGGGGCTTGTCGGTCTCCGGTTCGGTCGGGTCGGTGGACTGCTCCAGTTCGTCGAGGTCGACGGTGAGACGAACGTCGACGGCCTGTGCGCCGTCGGGCATCGCCACGAGCGGGTTGATGTCGAGTTCGAGAATCGCGGGGAAGTCGGTCACCAGCTGTGAGAGGCGCTGGACCGTCTCAGCGACGGCGTCGACGTCGACGGGGTCGCGCCCGCGTGCACCCCTGAGGAGCGGTGCCGCGTCGATTTCGCCGGTCATCTCGGCCGCTTCGGTCTCGGTGACGGGTGCGACGCGGAACGTCGTGTCCTCGAGCACCTCGACGAAGATGCCGCCGAGGCCGAACATCATGAGCGGGCCGAACTGCGGGTCGCGGTTCATCCCGACGATGGTCTCGACGCCCGAGTCGAGGTCGACCATCTCCTGGACCTGGACGCCGAGGATCTCGGCGTCGGGCTGGTAGTTCCGCGCCCGCGTGACGAGGTCCTCGTAGGCGTCGTACACCTCCTCGTTCGGGACGCCGACGCGGACGCCGCCGATGTCGGACTTGTGGAGGATGTCCGGCGAGACGATTTTCAGGACGACGTCGCCCTCGATGGGTTCGGCGAGGTTCAGCGCCTCCGTCGGGTCGGTCGCGATGCCGCCCTCCGGCGTCGGGATTCCGTACGCGTCGAGGAGGTCCATCGCCTCCACGCCCATCCGTGGCTCGTCGCGTTCGACGGCGCGTTCCAGTATCTCGCGGGCGGCCTCGCGGTCGACGTCGAACGCCGTCGGCTCGTCGTACTCCCTGTGCGAGATCTCCTTGAACCGGACGAGCGCGTCGAGTCCCTCGATGGCGCGGGCGGGGTCGAAGTAGTTCGGGATGCCCGCCTCCTCCAGCACGTCGGCGGCCTCGTCGACGCGCGCACCGCCCATGAAGCAGGCGGCGACCGGCTTGTCGTGCTCTTCCTGGAGTGTGACCGTGTCGCGAGCGAGTTGCTCGTAGTCGAGGACCGCAGTCGGACACGAGAGGACGAGCGCACAGCCGACGTTCTCGTCGCCGAGAGCGACGTCGAGCGCCTCTCTGAACCGGTCGTTGTCCGCGTCGCCGACGATGTCGACGGGGTTGTAGATGTTCCCCTCCTCGGGGAGGCTCTCGGAGAAGGTGTCGAGCGTCTCGTCGGAGAACGAGGCCATCCCGAGGCGGGAGTCACCGACGGCGTCGGTGGACATGACGCCGGGCCCGCCGGCGTTCGTGATGATGGCCACCTGGTCGTTCTCGGGGAGGGGCTGTGACTCGAGGACGCGCGCGGCGTCGAACAGTTCCTGGACCGAGTCGGCGCGGATGACGCCCGCCTGGTCCAGTCCGGTCTCGTACGCCTGTTCGCTCCCGGCGAGCGTCCCGGTGTGCGACGAGGCGGCCTGTGCGCCCGCGTCGGTCCGGCCGGACTTGACGAGGACGACGGGCGTGTCCTGGGTCACCTCGCGGGCGGTGTCGATGAACGCCCTCCCGTTCTCGATCCCCTCGAGGTAGCCGATGATGACGTCGGTCTCGGGGTCGTCGCCCCACTCGCTCACGAAGTCCGCCTCGTCGAGGACCGCCTTGTTCCCCAGCGAGACGACGTCTTTGAAGCCGATACCCTGGTCGTTGGCCCAGTCGAGGACGGCCGTGATGAACGCGCCGGACTGGGACATGAACGACATCCGGCCCGGGAGCGCGTTGTCCGGGCCGAACGTCGCGTTCATCCCTCTCCGTGTGGAGAGGACGCCGAGGGAGTTCGGGCCGACCAGGTTGAGCCCGTACTCCTCGGCGACGCTTCGCAGTTCCGCTTCGCGTGCAGCGCCGTCGCTTCCCGTCTCGCCGAACCCGGCGGTGATGACGACGACGTGTTCGACGCCGCTCTCGCCCGCCTCGCGGACGACTTCCACCGCGACGGACGGGGGGACGACGACCACGGCGAGGTCGGCGTCAGCCTCTCCG
The DNA here is from genome assembly GCF_041641895.1 of Salinigranum sp. Lineage (NCBI taxonomy): Archaea > Methanobacteriati > Methanobacteriota > Halobacteria > Halobacteriales > Haloferacaceae > Salinigranum > Salinigranum sp. The sequence goes on from NZ_JBEPXO010000023.1 coordinate 4,210, forward strand.
ACGGAGGCGACGCAGGGGCGGCCGAGCACCTCGTCGCGCTTCGGGTTCACGGGGACCACCGTCCCTTCGAAGTCGGCGAGGAGGTTCTCCGTGATGGCACGGCCGACCGACCCCTCGCGGTCCGTGGCGCCGACGACGGCGACACGCTCGGGGGCAAACAGTGCAGCTAGCTCTCCCATCTCTTCGCCGTTCACTCGGCACGGAATTAAAACCGCCGAGTCTTCTCGCTCGCTGAGAGTGGCGGCCGTCTCACACGGCGTCGTCCGGGTCGTTCGCCGCGCGCGTCCGCTGTGCTTCGGCGGCGTACCGCGCTCGCGTCTCTTGGTCGTCGACGCGGCCCACCGCGCCGGGGGTGACGTCGACGGCGGCCGTGGTGTCGCGGTGGTCGGAGAAACTCACCAGCGCGCGCTCCTTCCGGAAGTACCGCTCACCGTCGGGCGTCGCGTACACGAGGATGATGATGTTCTGCTCGTCGTCCGAGTACGTCCGCTCGACCAGCCACAGACGGATGGTCTCCTCCTCCCCGTCGGTACCCCCCGTCGCGGACTCGGTTCCCGCCGGCCCCTCGTTCGCACTCGTGTCCATACGTCCCGTTGGCGCGCGAGCGTCAAAAGACCGGTCGTGGTCACCGCCGGGTGAGAACTGCCTCCACCTCGTCTGCACGGGCGGCCGCGACGCGCGCGGCGTGGTAGTCGACCCACGCCTCGGTGTACGTCCGGGCCGGGTCGACGTCGTCGTGCCGGCCGAAGTACTTCAGGGTGATGTCGCCGCTCTCCGTGGCCGCGAGCGCGTGTCGGAGGTGGTCGCGGACGAACGGCGAGGGGTTCGTGTCGAGACGCTCGCGGAGCGCCCGCCGCGCCGCCCGCTTCTCTTCGAAGACGGCGTCGGCGCCGGGCGGCGACTCCGGGTCGAGCGTCTCCATCGCGTCGACGAACGCGTGGACGTGGACGAACCCCTCGGCGGCCTTCGACGCGCCGAACGCGGGGTAGCCATTCCTGGCGCGGTAGGCGCCCTCACCCGTCTCGTTGCGCCCGCGCATCCCCCGCGACCAGACGCCGTCGGCGAACGAGTCGGGGTACGCCTCGTGTTCCTCCTCGAACGTCTCGAACCGGGCGACGAGTGGGTCGAGGCCCGCGACGAGGTCAGCGACGTTCCGGACGAGGGTTGCGGCGAACGGCCGCCGGTCGCTTCCCGCGGCACCGTCATCGTCGCTATCGTCATCGCCGCTGTCACCGCCACCGAGCGGCCGTTTCCGGGCAACCGCCCGGTACTGCCGGACGTCGAGGAGGCGCGCCCGCGCCTTCGCGTGCTGGCCGGCGAGCGACGCCGTTCCTTCCTCCGTCGAACGGTCCGCACCGGACCGGACCTCGCCGCCGGGGACAACTGCGTCGGCCCCGCGCCGTCCCCACCACCGCTGGCGGTCGACCCGGTGGGCGTACGGGAGGTACCGGGCGGGGTCGGCACAGGCGTGGTCAACCGAGAGCGACTCGAACGTCTCGACCGTCCCCCGCGCCTCCTCGTAGAGCGCTTCGGCGTCGAACGACCCGTCGAGCGCCTCCGCGTACGCGAGCGCGCCCGCGGCCTGCTCAACGCGCCACTTCGCCTCGTCGACGGTGTCGGAGTTCCGCGGCCGCGCGTCGAGTTCGTCCAGGAAGGCGCGCGCCTCCTCGACGTCGTCGCGGGTGTACGCGGGGAAGTCGGGCAGGTCGGCGGAGTCGACGTCGTCCCACCGGCGTTCGGCGGCCGGGACGGCGCGTTCGAGTCGGGCCCGGTAGGCGTCGACGTGGCTCTCGAGGACGGGGACGGTCGTCTCCACCGACGGCGTCGACAGTTGGCGGGTCCGCACCCGGACGGCGACGGGGGGGAGCGGACCGTTCGGCACCGACGCACAGCCACTCACGCCGGCGACGGCGACACCCGCCAGCACGAGGAACTCACGTCGGCTACGGGAGGGAGGGGACGGGGACATCGGTGGCGGTTGTCGCAGGCACGGGATGTGTCTTCTGGTCGTCCGTTCAGTCCGCCACGGCGACGGCACGGGCGCCGGCCAGTGCTCGAACCTCGTCCGGTGCCATCGGGAAGACGGCCTCGGGTGTGCCCGCGGCGGCCCACACTGTCTCGTACTCGAGGAGCGTCTCGTCGAACAGGACGGGGACGTCCGTCGCGTGACAGAACGGGGGGACGCCGCCGATGGACCACCCGAGCACCTCGGCGATGCGGTCGGGGTCGGCCATCTCCACCTCGTCGGCGTCGACGTCGAGGTGGGTCGCGAGTCGGACTTCGCTCACGCGGTTCGCCCCGCTGGTGACGACGACGACGAGGCGGTCGCCGGCGGCGAAGGCGAGGCTGCTCGCAATCTGTGCGACGTCACAGCCGACGGCCGCCGCGGCGTCGGCGGCGGTCTTCGTTCCTTCGGGGAACTCCTCGACGGCGACGTCGACGTCGTACGCTTCTCGGGCCTGTTCGACGAACTCGGCCGCGCGTGGATGCATACGTCGGCGATGGTGGAGGGGGGACAAAACTCCCGGCGGTCCACCCGTCGGGTCCGCTCGGGGGTCGGGCAGGACGGACGTGGCGCCCGTGTGTCCGTGCGGGCGCCCGAGCGACGGAAGACCGCACCTTCTTACCCCGGCGTCCCGGAGATGTGGACATGAGACCGGTCCGGCAGCGAACGCCCTCTCTCTCTCCCCTCCCAGACCGATGTCGATGAACCGCCTCCACCCCCGCGTCCGACTCGTCTGGGCTGCCCGTTCCGTCGTCAGCGCCGCCGTCCTCGGGACGATTCTCGCCGTCGCCGCGCGCGTCCTCCCGTTCGTTCCGCGCGAAGTCGTCGGGCTCGCGGGTGTCGTTCTCCTCCTCGGCGTCGTCCACGCCCTCCTCCGTTACCGGTCGTGGCGCTACGAGGTGCGCGACGACTCCATCTACCTCGAACGCGGCGTCCTCACGCGCGTCCGCACGGTCGTCCCCTTCGTCCGAATCCAGCACGTCGACTCCTCGCGCAGTCCCGTCGAGCGCGCCGTCGGGCTCGGCCGCGTCGTCGTCTACACCGCGGGGTCGCGCGGCGCGGACGTCACGGTGCCCGGCCTCACCCCGACGGCCGCAGACGACCTGCGCGAGCGACTGAAACGCCTCGCCATCCGCGCGGAGGGCGACGACGCCGTCTAGACCCATGAAGCTCTCCCCGCTCTCGGTCCCGTACCGCGTGCTCGAACGCGGCGGGAGCCTCCTCGTCGCCGCGGCGTTCGTCCTCTTCTCCGGCGGGTCGATACTCGACGGCGTTGCGGGGTCGCTGACGCTCGTCGGCCTCCTGGGTCTCGGCGCGCTCGCCCTCGTCGGCTACGAGGTGGCGTACTACCAGCGGTACGAGTACGAACTCACCGCCGACACGTTCGACATCCACTCGGGCGTGTTCGCCCGCCGTGACCGCGAGATTCCCCTCCGGCGGATCCAGAACGTCGACATCTCGCGCAACGTCGTCCAGCGCGTCCTCGGCATCGCCGCAGTCGACTTCGAGACCGCCGGCGGGAGCGACACGGAGGCGTCGCTCCGGTTCGTCTCGTTCCAGGAGGCGAAACGGCTCCAGCGGGAGGTCCCCCGGATGAAGCGGGGCACGGCCGAGGCGGAGGCGGAACCGGAACCGGCGACCGGACTGTTCGCCCTCTCACAGCGGGAACTCACGCTCGTCGGCCTCCTCTCGTTCGACTTCCGTGTCCCCGGCCTGCTCGCGCTCCTGCTGTCGGGGTCGATCCCGGTCGTCTCCCCGCTGCTCCCCCGACCGGGGGCGTTCCCCATCGCGGCACTGCTCGTCGTCCTCGTCGTCGGCGTCTTCCTCTTCTCGTGGGCGGCCGGCGCCGTCGCGGCCGTCGTCAACTACTACGACTTCCACCTCGTGCGCGCGGGCGACGAACTCCAGTACGAGCGTGGGTTGCTCCAGCGGTACGACGGCTCCATCCCCTTCGACAAGGTCCAGACGCTCACCGTCGAGGACACGCCGCTCAAACGCTACTTCGGGTACGCGACGCTGCTCATCGAGACGGCGGGCTACGCGCCGGGGCAGTCGTCGGGCGGTGGCCGTGGCTCGGAGGCGGCCGTCCCGCTGGCCGAACGCGACCGGGTCTTCGAACTCGCCAACGCCATCGATGCCTTCGGCGACCCGGACCTCCGACGCCCGCCGAAGCGGGTCCGACGCCGCTACGTCGTCCGCTACCTCCTCGTCGTCGGGGCGCTCGTGGGACTGCTGTTCGGCGCCGACGCCGTCGTCGGACCGCTCCCGTTCCCGTGGTACGCCCCGGCCGTGCTCGTGCTCGTCATCCCGCCGGCGGCACACCTCAAGTGGGCACACCGGGGCTACTGGCTCGGCTCCGACCACGTCGTCACCCGCAACGGCGTGCTGAAGCGACAGACCAAGGTCGTCCCCTACGACCGCATCCAGACGGTCATCGACACCCGTACCCTCTTCCAGCGGCGGTGGAACCTCGCGACGGTGACAGTCGACACGGCGGGGTCGCTCTCGCTCACCGGCGGCGACGCCGCGGCGGTCGACGTCGACGACGCCGTCGCCGACGACCTGCGCGCGGAACTCGACGAGCGACTCCGGACGGCGCTCGCAGCCCGCCGGCGCGCGCGCAGTTCGCAGCGCGCCTCGACGGCTGAAGGAGGCGACGAGACCGGCCCCGACGACGAGGCCGGACGCGGGACCGAGGACGGGCGCGAATCCGGGGAGTTCGTCTGGGGCGAGGCGTTCGACGACGGCGAATCGACGGCGGACCCCGCCCGCCAGTCGCCGACGGAAGTGGCGCACGACGACGAGCGCGACGGGGACGGAGTAACGGGCACAGACGACGTGGCCGACCAGCGCGACGAACGCGACGGCGGTGACGGGAGCGACAGTGACGGCGCCGGCGCCGGCGACGAGCGCCCCGCCGGGAACGGTGCGTCCGCGGGCACCGAGTCGACGGATGACCCGAACGAGGCCCGAAACCGGGACGGCACGACCTGACGCGGCCGGGAGTAAAGCTATACGCTCGGAGAGTGGAGTCACCACCGTGCGCGTCTACGAGACGACCACCACCGACTGGGACGCCGTCGACGCGGAGACGCGCGCGTCGCTCGCGTGGACGGGGACGGCCGCGCTCCTCGTCCTCGACGGTGTGCCGCCCACGGAAATCGACCCCATCCAGGCGTACGCGCCGCACCGGGTCGACGTGGGCCGCGGCGGGGGACAGGAGCTAATCCTCGTCTACTCGGAGCGACGCCCCTCGTCGTTCCCCCACGCGTCCGGCGTCACCGTCGCCGACCTCGACACCGTCGTCACGGACGCGCTCCGCGACGACGAGACGCTGTTCCTCCGCCGACTCCGCGACGACGAGTCGTTCCGGACGCTGTTGCGACGACACCTCTCGGCGTCGGCGCGTGTCGAACTGGTCGAAGAGTACGGGTCGAACCCCGACGCGGCCGGCTACGTCCAGCGGTTGCTCGAAACGGCGTGAGGCGGGCGAACCACTATCTAACTCCGACGACAACGTCTCCGGATGAACGGTACGCCCGACGCCGACCGACCACTCGACAGCGACGGTGACCTGGACACCCTCCCTGACCGCGCGCGGGCGTTCCGCGACCGTCACACCGACACGGGCGGCACGGGACCGCTCCTCCTCGCGAACGCCTGGGACTGCGCCAGCGCCTTGGTCTACGAGTCAGTGGGATTCGAGGCGGTCGGCACGTCGAGCGCCGGCATCGCCGCCGCCCACGGCGTCCCAGACGGCGAACACCTCTCCCGTGAGGAGATGCTCGCTGCCGTCGAACGGATCGCACGATGCGTCGCTGTCCCCGTGAGCGCCGACATCGAGGCGGGATACGGCGACTCGCCCGAGGCTGTCGCCGAGACGGTCCGAGGAGTCATCCACGCCGGTGCCGTGGGCGTCAACCTCGAGGACGGAACGGACGTGGACGGGCCACTCGTCGACACCGGGCGACACGCGGCGGTGGTACGGGCGGCCCGCACGGCGGCCGACGAGGCGGGCGTTCCGCTCGTCGTCAACGCGCGAACGGACGTCTTCTGGCGGTCGGTCGGTGAGGGCGAAGAGCGGGTCGCCCACGCGGTCGAGCGTGCGAACGCGTACGCCGACGCGGGAGCCGACTGCCTGTTCGCCCCGGGAGTCACGACGGTGGACGAGATCGAACGACTGGTAGCCGGGGTCGACGGTCCGGTGAACGTCCTCGGCGGACCTGGAGTCCCACCCGTCTCCACACTCGGGGACCTCGGTGTCGCCCGCGTCAGCGTGGGGTCCGGACCGATGCGCGCCACGCTCGGCCACCTCCGCGAGGTGGGTGAAGAACTCCGCGACGAGGGGACCTACCGTTCGATGGCGGGGGCGATTCCCTACGCCGAGGTGACCGAACTGCTGGCCGCGTCGGTCGCTCGTCGAGGCGCGTGACCCGAGTCGTGCGCAGTCTGGAGGCTCGCAGGCGTAGTTGTTGGCGAGCGTGAGAACGGTCACCGGAGCGTCCGCTCGAGACGACGAGACGCGATGAGGTATGAGTGTGGACGACGGGATTGCCCGGCGTTCCGACACGGGTAGTCCCGGTTGCCTCCTCCACCCCGCACCCCGTCGAGCGGCGCACGTCCGGTGGTGGGCTGCTCACTTCCGTGCCTGACCCGATTTCACCGACGAACCACGGACGGCCACCCCTGCGGATGGGGCCCGTGGACCGCTGCCCCCGACGGACGAGGCTTCTCAGTCGGCTCCCGGGGCCCGTGTCGGTCTGACCGGACGCCCCCGGTTTCGGCCCCCGCTGAAGACCAATTTCACGGGTGACGAGCAGGGCCTAACTGCCCGACCTAGTCCACCCAACCCTATCCCGGTGCCACATAAGGGCCTTTCGGCTTGCGTCCGTCTCCGTCCGCCTGAATCAGAGGACGGCACGGGCGTAGACGCCCGCACTGAGCGGGACGAACGCGGTGACGCCGACGACGACCCACCGGTGGTACCCCATCCACGCGGCGGAGAAGTTGAACACGAGTTCCGGGTCGACGGCGAGTGCCCACGACGCGGCGAGGCCGAGCATCCCCAGGCCGAGGACGAGCGTGAGTCCGGCCGCGGTCACCGGGTCCGTCCGTCCCCGCTTCCCCGCGAGGAAGACGACGACGGCGATGGGAGCGAGGAACCCGAGCGCGGTGCCGCCGGCCGGACCGGCCGCGTAGTAGAGCCCGAGTTCCGTCCCCGGGTTCGCGACGAGAACGAGCGGTGCGACGAGCGCGGCGACGACGGCGCCACAGGCGACACTGCCGACGAGGGGCGCGACGTCTTCGACCTCCATGTGCGAGACTCCGGGCCGCCGTCGTCTTAACAGGTCTGAAACGCCCCGCGGGACCTGGATGTCGCTCAGGCGAGAAGTGGAAAGAAGTAAGCGGGCCTGTACTCGTCGTCCTGTATGGAACGTGTTGCAATCATCGGCGCATCGATGACCCAGTTCGGGCAACGGGACGCCTGGCTGCAGGAACTCCTCGCCGAGGCGGGGCAGGCCTGCCTCGAAGACGCGGGCGTCTCGGCCGACGAGGTGGACCACCTCTACCTCTCGAACATGGCGAGCGGCGAGTTCGAGGGACAGACGGGGTCGATGAACTACCTGGCGCACGACCTCGCGGCGATGCCGTCGTACACCCAGCGCATCGACCAGACCTCCTCCTCCGGCGGGGCGGGCGTCTACGCCGCGTACCAGTCCATCGCGTCGGGTGCCAGCGAGATGACGCTGCTCGTCGGCGGCGAGAAGATGACTCACTGTTCGACGGCCGAGGCGACGGACGTCATCGCCTCCATCACCCACCCCGCCGAGTACAAACACGGGCTCACCCTCCCGTCGTTCGCGGGCCTCACCGCGCGTCTCTACCTCGACCAGTACGACGCGCCCCGCGAGTCGCTGGCGAAAGTCGCCGTCAAGAACCACAAGAACGGCGTCCACAACCCCCACGCACAGTTCCAGAAGGAGGTCGATCTGGAGACGGTGCTGGAGTCGCCCATCGTCGCCGACCCGCTCCGACTGTACGACTTCTGCCCCATCACCGACGGCTCCGCCGGCCTGCTGTTCTGTCCCGAGTCGGTCGCCGAGGAGTACACCGACGACTACGCCGTCGTCGCCGGCGTCGGCGGCGCCACCGACACCCACGTCGTCCACGAGCGGGCGGACCCGACGACGATGCGTGGCGTCGTCGAGTCGTCCGAAATCGCCTACGAGATGGCCGACGTGGACCCCGACGACGTCGACGTCGCCGAACTCCACGACATGTTCACCATCCTCGAGTTCCTCCAGTCGGAGGACCTCGGCTTCTTCGAGAAAGGGGAGGGGTGGAAGGCGGTCGAGGAGGGGAAGACCGAACTCGACGGCGAGATTCCCGTCAACCCCTCGGGCGGACTGAAGTCGAAGGGGCACCCGCTCGGCGCGTCGGGGGTCGCACAGGTGTACGAGATATACAAGCAGGTCATCGGTGACGCCGACACGACGCAGGTGGACGCGGACGTCGGCCTCGCGTGCAACGTCGGCGGGTTCGGCAACTGTGTCATCACCACCATCCTGGAGGGTCAGTGAGATGTCCGACTCGAACTCGAACGAGGGTAACGACGAACGGCAGATGGAGGCGTACCGCTACTCCGACGGGAGCATCACCTACCCCGGTCACCCGGTCGGACCGGACGGGAGCGAACCCGAGGGGACGGTCGACCTGAGCCAGTACACGGCGACGGTCGTTACGTGGACGACGTCGATGGCGACGCCACCGGGCGTCCGTCAGCCGAACACCGTCGCCATCGTCGAATTCGACGTCGACGGCGAACCCGTCCGAGCCATCGGTCAGGTCACCGACGACGCGTCGGTCGACATCGGCGACGAAGTCGAGGCGGTGTACGCCGTAGAACTCCGCGAACCCGGCGCCGGCATCCGCCACCCCGACAGCCAGGAGTGGGACGGGTTCCAGTTCCGGCCCGTCGAGTGAGTCGGCGCCGGGGGCGACTCCCGCCGCTCACTGGTCGTCGTACCGACGCGAAGAACAGAGACGAGGTGGCTACCGAGGCGTGCCGCGTTCCGGTCACTCGGCGGCCACTGGTCGTGGGGCCGGTTCGAGCGCTTCGAGTTCGTCGAGGCAGTCCTGCACGGTGGTCGTCCCGGCCACGTCCACGTACGGGGCCACGGTTTCGATTCCGTCGCCGGCGCGCACCTCCAGACACATCACCGGCAACACGAGTTCGCGCGCGACGCCGTCGACGAACGACTCGCGCTCACGGACGGTGAAGAACGGGTCGATGTCGACGCCCGCCGCGTCGGCCCACGCGTCGAACTCCTCGTACGCGTCGACGGCGGTTGGCACCCGCTCCACGCCCTCGTTCAGTCGGACGCGCCCGTTCCAGACGAAGACGTCGTACGCCTCGATACGACCCGACTCCTCCAGTTCGCGGAGCCGTCGGACCACCGAGTTCTGCTGGTCGTTGGCTCCGAACATATCCCCCCTGACGTAGAACGTGACGTGCGGCGTCACGGTCTCACTGCGTATGGCGGTCATGGTAGTGTCCCCCTAAGTGTTGAATGTATAGCACCCTATGAAAACGTTGTCCTGATTCCCTACTGATGCGAGAAGTGTCTTAAAGGTTCATTAAAGACTCGAAGAGGCGGACGGTACAGCCGCTCTCCACCGAGAAAATCCGAGAATCGAGCCCGTGGCAGGAGGCGCGGCTACTCCGACTCGGGAGCGGGGTCGATGAGCACGACGGCCTCGCCGTCGATGACCGTCGTCCCATCGGCGGTATCGACGGTGGTGTCGAGTCGGTAGCGCCGGTCGCCGAGGTCCTCGACGATTTCGACCGTCGCCGTGAGTTCGGAGCCGATGTCGACCGGCTTCAGGAAGCGGAGGTCCTGCGAGAGGTACACCGTCATTCCGGGCAGGCGCGCGAGGGCGGAGCTGATGAGACCGGAGGCGAGCGTCCCGTGGACGATTCGACGGCCGAACCGGGTCTCCTCGGCGAACTCGCCGTCGAGGTGGAGCCGGTTGGTATCGCCGCTGATGCCTGCGAACGCCAGCACGTCCTCCTCGGTGATCTGCTTCGTGAATCGAACGACGTCGCCGACGCCCAGTTCGTCGTCGGAGTCGACGCTCCGCTCCATCGACCACGACTCCTCCGTGTACGCGACCGAGTCGATTTCGGGTTCGCGTACCTCGCCCGTGCCGTTCTGACGGGCCAGCATGGCCCGGTTGGCCTCGGCGACGCTCGAGTACATGTGGACGAAACTCCGCGAGACGTGCTTCGACGACTTGAGCCACGCGGAGGTCATGCCACGGACCGGCGCCGTCACGTCCATCGCGTTGTATTCCATGCTCCGTGTGAACGTCTACGACACTGATAACAGTTGTGAAAGTTCGTTCCCGTTCGCCCCGGGAGCACCACGCCGATACCATCTGGTGGCATAGGGAGGTATTGGATGGCAGGAGTAGTAAGCTTTATCCACTCACGGGGCCAAGCGGAAGACGAGATGACAGACGACCCGGACGGTGGAACGCCCATGTGGTCGCCCGCCGCGTTCGCGAAGCAGTTGCAGGAAGCCTCCCAGCAAGCCACCCAGAGCCAGCAGGAGCTGTTCAAGCAGTTCATGCAGGCGTCGTCGGGAGGGATGGACGGCTTCTCGCAGCTGAACGCGATGAGCATGGGCAGCGCGATGTTCAAGACGCGCGTCCAGAGCGGCGGCCGCATCTCCATCCCCGACGCCGAGCGCGAGGCGCTCGACATCGAGGAGGGAGACATCGTCCAGGCAGTCGTCATCCCCGTCAAACGAAACCGGTGATTCACCATGTCCGCTAACCCCTTCAACACCATGTTCGAGATGCAGCGCACGTACATCGAGGCCAGCCAGTCCGCGTTCGAGAGCTCCCTGCGGCTCCAGAAGGTCGCGTCCGACGCCTTCCTCGGGAGCTTCGAGTCGACGAAGTCGCTCCAGAAGCGCGGCGTCGACCTGACGAAGCGCGCGACCCTCGCCAACCTCGACGCCGTCGAGGAGGCGCTGCCCGCCGACGTCGTCGCCGACCTGCGCACGGCCGTCGACGAGCAGTACGCCGCGCTCGACGAGGCGCACGACGACGCCTGGGAAGCGTTCGAGCGCTCCGCCGAGGACGTCGTCGACTCCTACGACGAACTGACCGAGGCGCAGGCCGAGATGGTCGACGAGATGTACGAGTCGATGCTCGAGGCCAACGCCGAGGCCGCCGAAGTCGCCGACGAGGCCGCCGGCGCCGTCGAGCAGTAACGACGCCTTTTCCCACCCGCTCTCCGTATTTGAGACCATGGTTAACGATACATCCGATATGACCGACGCGACCGGTGCAGCGAACATGGAATCGTTCTTCGAGCAGCTCTCGGAGACCTACTCGGAGGCGCTCAAGCGCAACCTCGACGCCCAGGCGGCGTTCGCCGACCAGTGGATGGAGTCGATGGAGGAGGCGATGTCCGAGGAGCGCCTCGACGACGCTTCCGAGGGCGCCGTCCGCGCCTACGAGGCGTGGATGGACGCCGCGGAGTCCTCCTTCGAGCGCGTCGGCGACGCCCTCGAGGGTGAAGACGTCGACCCCGAGGAGTTCCGTGACATCTGGTTCAACGCCGCCAACAAGGCGTTCAAGGAGTCGATGTCGACGACGGCGTTCGCCGCCGCGACGGGTCAGAACGTCGAGGACGTCCTCGACTTCCAGGCGCAGCTGAACGACGCCGCCGAGGACACCCTCCACGGGATGGGCTTCGCGACGACCGGCGACGTCCGTGAGGTCGGCGAGCGCCTCGTCGAAATCGAGCGCCGCCAGAAGGCCATCGAAGACAAGCTCGACCGAATCCTGGAGCAGGACGAATGAACCCGTTCACCGCACCGTTCGAGGCACAGCGGAAGATGCTCGAATCGTGGACCGACGCCGTCGAGACGGCCGAGGCCGCGCCCGAGGGCCTCGAGACGATGGCCTCGGTCGAGGTGGGCCAGACGCCGAGCGACGTCGTCTACGAGGAGAACAAGCTCAAACTCCTGAAGTACGACGCCGAGGCGGCGGGCGTCGAGCCCGAGGAGACACAGGACGTTCCCATCCTCATCGTCTACGCGCTCATCAACCGGCCGTACATCCTCGACCTCCAGCCGGACCGTTCCGTCGTCCGACGACTCCTGGAGGCGGGCTTCGACGTCTACCTCATCGACTGGGGAGAGCCGTCGATTCTCGACCAGTCGCTGACGCTCGACGACTACGTCAACCGCTACATCGACAACTGCGTCGACGAGGTGGCCGACCGCGCGGGCGTCGACGCCATCAACCTCCTCGGCTACTGCATGGGCGGCACCATGAGCGTCATGTACACCGCGCTGCACCCCGAGAAAGTCCGGAACCTCGGCCTGATGGCCGCCGGACTCTGCTTCGCCGGCACCGGCGGCGTCCTCGAGGAGTGGGGCGACGACGAGTACTACTCGCCGCGCGACGTCACGGGCGCGTTCGGGAACGTCCCCGCGGAGTTCCTCGACGTCGGCTTCGCGCTCATGGACCCCGTCAACAACTACGTCTCGAAGTACACCACGCTGTACGACAACCTCGACAACGAGGACTTCGTGGAGAACTTCGCCCGGATGGAGCGGTGGCTGTCGGACGGCATCGACCTCGCCGGCGACACGTACGTCCAGTTCCTCGAGGACGTCTACCAGCAGAACAAGCTGTACGAGAACGAACTCGAACTCGACGGCAAGCACGTCGACCTCTCGAACGTCACGATGCCCGTCCTCCAGATTATCGGCCAGTACGACCACCTCATCCCGCCGGAGGCGTCGCGCCCGTTCAACGACGCCATCCCGTCGGAGGACGCGACCCTGATGGAGGAGTCGACCGGCCACATCGGCCTGTCGGTGTCGAGCAAGTCCCACGCGAACCTCTGGCCGAACGTCGCCGAGTGGTTCGCCGAGCGCTCCCAGCTCGACGAGTCGAGCGAGGCGGTCGACATCGATATCGACGCCGACACCGACGCGGGTGACGAAGCCGTCGACGCCGAGAACGGAACCACGCAGGTGGGCGACACCGAAGAGGACACGGGCGACACCGAAGACGGAGACGACGTGTTCGACGACGCTGACCTCGACCAGGTCCGTGGCGTCGGACCGGCGTACGCCGACCGACTCCGCGAGGCGGGCGTCGGGACCGTCTCCGAACTCGCCGCGGCCGACGCCGAGGCGCTGGCGGAGCGCATCGACGTCTCGACGTCGCGGGTCGCCGACTGGGTCGACCACGCCTCCGAACTCACGTCCTGAGTGCTCCCGGACTGACCACACCCGACCTGACGCGACCCGGGGGCGGCCTTCGACACGCGCTCGCCGTCGTGGGCGACGTCACGCTTCGGGCCCCGTCGAGACCTGAACTATTATACGCCGGTTCCGAGTGTCTTGCACTGTGGGTCAACGTCACCGAGTCGACATGGGTTCGATTCGGGGCGCTCACTTCGAACATGAAACTCCAAGACAGAACCTGTGTCATCACTGGCGCATCGAGGGGGATTGGCCGCGGCATCGCGGAGGAGATGGCTGGCGAGGGTGCGAACGTCGTCATCAACTACCGTTCTTCCGAGGAGGAGGCACGGGACACCGTCGAGACCATCCGCGACACAGGCGGGGACGCCATCGCGTCGCAGGCCGACGTCACGGACTACGAGGCCGTCGGAGAGATGCGCGACGAGGTGCACGACGCGTTCGGCCCCGCGGACATCCTCATCAACAACGCCGGCATCACGAAGGACACGACGTTCGCTCGGATGACCCCCGAGGAGTGGCAGACGGTCATCGATGTCAACCTCAACGGGACGTTCAACGCCTCGAAGGTGTTCTTCGAGGACATCAAGGCGTCCGACCAGGGGAGACTCATCAACATCTCCTCGATTGTCGGCAAGCAGGGGAACTTCGGGCAGGCCAACTACGCCACGGCGAAGTCGGGGATCTTCGGCTTCACCCGGACGCTCGCGCTCGAACTCGCCCCTTCGGGGTCGACGGTGAACTCGGTCGCCCCCGGATTCACCCGGACGGACATGCTCGACGAAGTCCGCGAGGACATCCAGGAGCGCATCCTCGAGGAGATTCCGATGGGCCGGTTCGCCGAGGTCGAGGACATCTCCCACGTGGTCAAGTTCCTCGCCAGCGAGGAGGCCTCCTACATCACCGGGGAGGTCATCGACGTCAACGGCGCGATGGACCTCTGACCCCCGGGGCCGGTGCCGTGCGAGCCTTGACCAAGGACATAATACTCAATATTAACCATATAGACTGTATATTCATCCATACAAGGTAAGCTTAAGTGGAGTCCGGTCAATCCGTTGAGTAGACAATGAGCCAGCAACTCCTCACCCGCGGTGCGAACGAGACGACGCCCGAACTGCCGACCGAACTCGACTCCACGTCGTCGAAGTTGGTCTACCTGTACCTCCACGCGAGCGGTGCCTGCACCATCGACGAACTCCAGTCCTCGCTGGAGATGAAGAAGATCTCGCTGTACCCGCTCCTGAAGACCCTCTCGAAGAAGGGGCTGGTCGACAGCGAGGGCGAGACGTACCAGGTCGCCTCCTGACCCGGTTCAGTTCCCGTCGCGTTCGTCGTCGCGCCGGTCGCTCTCTGTCTGGTCGGTCCGGTCGCCGTCCCCGTCGGCGGCCGCCGACTCGTCGCGAACCTCCTCTCTGATAGACTCCAGTTCCGCGTCCACGTCGATTTTCACGCCCGAGTCGTCGGCTTCGCCTTCGTCGACCGTTTCCGCACGCTCCGCGTCGGTCTCGCCATCCCCGTGTTCGTCGTCGACGGGGATGACCACGCCGCCACCCCGGTTCTCGCTCGTTCTCCGCCCCGGTCGCGACCGGGAGTCTCGTTCGGTCTCGCGGGCCTCGGCGAGTCTGGACTCGATTTCGGCGGTGAGGTCGCGCGCCTCCCTGAAGACGTCCCGTGCGACCGGGTCGGACGGTTCCTCGGTCCCCGTGAGGACGCGTCGGAGGTCGTCGAGCGCCCGTTCCGTCCCGTCGACCACGCGCCGGTCGACGCTGTCGAGTTCCCGCTGCCCCTCCCGAAGACTCCGCTCCGGGTCCGCCAGTCGGAGGACGCCCCGGAGCAGTTCGAGCGACTGAATCGTCGTCTCGAGGATAGCGATGACGGTCGGGATGGTGTACTCCTCGGTGAATCGGACGACGTCGCTTCCACGGGGCGGGTCGCGACGGGTCGACCGGCGTGGCCCGTCGTCGGCGTCGAGTGTCCGCTCGAGGTCGTCCAGCGTCGTCCGGAGGTCACCGAGTAGGGCGGCGAGGTCGTCACGGTCCCGGTCGTTGTCGCGGCTCATACACCCTGTTGGGGGGGCGGAGGCAAAAACGTCCGCGCACCCTCGTCACCCACGCGAGGCGCGTCGGTACTGTGGCGGCCACTGCGCTTCGGCCCCCAGTTCCTCCGCCGCCTGGTGTGCGAAGTAGGGGTCGCGGAGGTGTTCGCGCCCGAGGAGGACGAGGTCGGCCCGTCCGTTTCGGACGAGGGCGTCCGCGTGCTCCGGGGTGGTGATGGCACCGACGGCCGCGACGGGAACGTCGGCCTCCGCCCGCACTCGCTCGGCGGCGGGCACCTGATACCCCGGGCCGGTGTCGGGGAGTTGCTGGTCGGGGTGGATACCCCCACTGCTGACGTCGACGAGGTCGACGCCCAGGTCTGTCAGGTCGGCGGCGAGTCGCACGGTGTCGTCGACGGTCCACGACTCGCGGTCGGGGAGCCAGTCGGTCGCGGAGACGCGGACGAACACCGGTCGGCCGTCCGGCCACACCTCTCGAACCGCCTCGACCACCTCCCTGACCAGTCGCGTCCGTCCCGCGAAGTCGCCGCCGTACCCGTCCGTCCGGCGGTTGGTGACGGGCGAGAGGAACTGGTGGAGCAGGTAGCCGTGGGCCGCGTGGACCTCGGCGACGAGGAAGCCCGCGTCGCGGGCACGCTCGGCCGCCGCGGCGAACTCGTCGACGACTTCCTTGACGGCTCCCTCCGAGAGCGCGCGGACCGGCGGCGAGTCGGCGTCGGTGTACGGCCACGGCACGTCGCTCGGCGCGAGGACCTCCCACCCGCCGTCGGCCGGTGCGATGGGCGCCCGCCCCTCCCACGGCCGGTGGGTGCTCGCCTTCCGCCCCGCGTGTGCCAGCTGGATTCCGGGGACGGCACCCTGTCCGCGGACGAACGAGGCGACGCGTTCGAGCGCTTCGGCCTGCTCGTTGGTCCAGATGCCGAGGTCCTGGGGCGAGATGCGCCCCTCGGGCGAGACGGCAGTCGCCTCCGTCATCACGAGGCCCGCACCGCCTACCGCTCGACTCCCGAGGTGGACGAGATGCCAGTCGGTCGCGACGCCCTCGACTGCGGAGTACTGACACATCGGGGACACGCCGATACGGTTCGGTATCCTCGTCTCTCGTAAGGTGTACGCGGAGAACAGCGACGAACTCATCGCAGGGAGTTGGTCCTGTGAGGGTAATACGTTGTGCTCCCTCGGACGGGTGATGGGGACACGAGTGGACCCGACGTCGCGTCCTCACCCGCGCCTGGGTGCAACCCGACGCCGACACGGTCACAGAGCGGGTGACGCCACTGCAGACGTCTCCCGACCGACTGGCCGTCACCGACTAGGGACGCACCGACGGGTGACTGGCCAGCGACGCCGCTGTCGGCTTCGAAAAAAATACGATCGTGCCGTGAGCCGTAGCGCCCGCGTAGCGCCGTCTTCGCGCCTCAGTGCGTCGCTTCCTCGAGCACGAGCGTGTCGTCCTCGAGGTAGTGTTCGATGTGGTGTGCGGCCTCCTCCACCTCGATGAGGTTCTCGCGGAGCAGGTGTGCCGTCGTCGGGTCCCCGAGGTTCTCGGCGAGTTCGACGTGCTCGCGCAGCGTCTCGATGATGTCGCCGTACATAGTCATGTCGTTCGACAGGGACGTCCGGACGTCGTAGACGTCGTTCCCCTCGGGCTCGACGGGCGCGTGTTCCTCGAGGGTCTTGCCGCCCGAGAGCGGAACGCCGCCGAGCGCCTGCACCCGCTCTGCGAGTTCGTCGGCGAACTCCTCCGCGTCCTCGGCGGCCTCGCCTAGGAAGAGGTGGAGGTCGCGGAACTCCGCGCCCTCGACGACCCAGTGGTGTTTCTTCAACTGGTGGTAGAGGACGTACGTCGCCGCGAGGTCGGTGTTGAGGGCGTCGACGAGTTGCTCCGCACGGTCGGCGTCGATACGGAGTGCCTGGCTCCCTTCGACGTTACCCGCGTGCTGCCGGACGATTTTCTGCGTGCTCATCGTACGCTAGTGTTGTGCGAGTTCCCACTTTATGCTTGTGTTCCGGAAAAATTCCTTTCCCGCACGAGAAGAAGAGTGGGCTTTGGCGGTACGGCCCGGTGTGGAAACCACCCGACCGGAGTCACACACATATGTGTCGAGCACGTAGCTCTTCTGCTGGCCCGACGGCCAGCAGGCGACCGCGAACCACGTGGGTTCTGTCATGGTTTCCCACTGGGTAGGGCGCGGTCGCCACCTCGTTCGTCCCCGTTTACGGCGCGCCGGGCGTCTTCTGGCGCCAGTCCTCACAGTTCGGGCACACCGGGTCGCCCTCGCCGGTGACGCGCACGAGGAGGGTCGCCCGACAGGCCGGACAGAGTTCGTCAGCGGATTCGTAACCGTTCATGACTTGACGTTCCCGACGGCCCTGTAAGTGCTTTCTGCCCGACATGGGGGAGGGTTCGACCGGTCGGACCGACGACTCGAGGACCGGCCCGTCGACGGTGGACGCGTCGCTGTCGGTCTCTGGGTTCCAAGTCGAATGACTCGCGACGCCCTGCTTACGGTGCGCCGGCCGTCTCCTGACGCCAGTCTTCACAGTTCGGGCACATCGTGTCGTTCCCGCCGGTGACGCGCACGAGGAGGGTCGCACGGCAAACCGAGCAGAGGTCGTCAGCGGGTTCGTAATGTTTCATATCTAAGGGGTAGGGGGGCGATTGTAAGATAGTTCCGCTTGCTAAACAAACTCGAAGCGTCGGGTGAGTCTCGAGTGGGGCGTCAGTGTCGCGTGAGTGCCCGTGACTCCCACCGCACGCGTCGGAACCGCCGACGTCGAGGGTGCGAGGGGGGTCCGCGGCCGGACGTTATGGGAATCCTACATTTGCGAGGATTGAAATGAGACGTATCCCGTGTATCGAGGTGGGTCCTTTACTCCTCAACTCCTCTCCCTCGAAGGACCCTCCGCTGGTCGTGGTGAGCGACGGGACCGGTCGACGGCCGCGGAGAGCGGGCGGCCCCGGACGAACCAGCGACCGGGTGGACCGCCCCTCCCTCTCCCCCCTCCCGATGGGCACGCGGCGCCTGGTAGACATAAGGGTTCCCTCCCGGATATCAGGACAGAGAGTGAGTCGGCCGCCTGCCCGGCGACCTCTCCCTTCGACGGCCTGTCACGACACGCGTAGGGGTCCACGTCGGTGACAGACACCCCGTGGTCTCGCTCCTGTGCCAGGGACGCAGGACGACCCGTGTTCGCGCGTCACCCCCACGCCGACCGTCAGCCGGACCGCCGTGTTCCCCTGCGGACTCGTCACCGGTCGTCTCCCCAGCCCGGTCTCGTCGAAACCGATATGGAAACGCTCTTTTCACAGACGGCCGGAGTTTCGAGGTATGAGTGACGGGGACGACGACGCCGAGTCATCCGGGGCGGACGAGGAGCCCACCGCAGAGAGCCTCGAGGAGCGCCTCGCCGCCGCCGAAGAGGAGCTAGAGGCCGCCGAGACCGAAGCCGACCTCGACGAGGTTGAAGCGACCCTCGACGACATCGAGAGCGACCTCGCAGCGGCCGACCTGCCGGAACCGGACGAGGACGACGAGGACGCCGAGGACCCCCGCGCCGACCTCGAGTCGGAACTCGAGGGGCTTCGTGAGGCGCTGGAGGAGGCCCGCGGGCCCTACGGTGAGGACGTGGTGGCCGAAATCGAAGACGCGAAGGCGACGATAGAGGACACCCGCTGGACCGAACAGGGCGAAGCGGAGGTTGCCGAGGCCGTCGACAGCTTCACCGACACCGTCTCCGAGACGCTCGACGGTGACTTCTCGGCCGAGAGCGACGCCACCGAGGACCTCGTGGCCGTCCTCGACTCCGTCGCCGAGGCCGTCACCGCGGCTGGCTTCGACGCCGACGAGGACGAGGAGGAGATCGCCGCCCTCCTGGAGGCGACCGACGAACTGGCGGCCGACCTCGAGGAGGCCCAGGAGTGGGACGACCTGCTCGTCAACGAACAGCTCGAGGCGCTCGGCTTCTACGACTGCCTCGGCCACTACAAGGACTTCCCGCCCGAGTGGTCCGCGCTCAAGGAGTGGGAGAAGCGCGGCAACGTCGAGATGGTCCTCCTCGCGCTCGACAAACTCGGTGACTCGGGCTTCATGGAGGAGCACTGCCTCGAAGCCATCACGCGTATGGGCGACCCCGGCGCGTTCGACGAGATGCACGCCCGCGCGCAGAAACGGGGTAAGCCGGCTATCAAGGCGCTCGGGAAGATGGGCGCCGACGCCGCCGACGCCGTCGAGACGCTCGTCGACTACGTCGACGCCGACTCCGACCCGGCGCTCCAGAAGGTGACGTTCAAAGCCCTCGGCGAAATCGGCTCCGAGGAGGCCACCCAGGCCATCGCGGACAAACTCGTCATGGACAACGACAACGTCCGGCCGCACGCGGCCCGCGCACTCGGCCTCCTCGGCGACACCCGCGCGGTCCAGCCGCTGACCGACGCACTCACCGACGACGAGAACGACAAGGTCCGTGCCGCCGCGGCGTGGGCACTCCGCCAAATCGGCACCGAGACGGCGCTGGAGGCGGCCGCCGACGCCACCGACGACCCCGCGTTCGTCGTCCAGCACGAGGCCGAACGCGCCGCGGAGACCCTCGCGTCGTCCGACACGGGCGCCGAAGCGCCAACGGCGTAGCGCCCGCCGCTCTTCTCTCAGCCCGCCCGAGCGTTCTTGTACGAAGCCGCGGCCACCCCGTGGCGTGTCCCGTCCACGTCGTCCCTGCGCCGCCCGTCTCGTGATCGTCGCCCTCGTCGTCGTCGGCGCGACGCCGCTCTCGTCGGCGGCGGGACCGACAGCGGGTCCGCGACTCGTCGCGGTGTACCCGAACCCACTCGCCGACGGCGACGCCGGGGAGTTCGTCGTCGTCACCACGCCCGGCCCGGCGAACGTCACCCTCTCCGACGGCGAACGGCCGTTGACCGCCTCGCTGCCGGGGGGCCCAGTCGCGCTCTCGGACGACCCGACCGCCGCGCGGGCGCTCACCGACCACCCGGTCCTCGCACTCCCCGGACTCGCACTCGCCAACGGGGGCGAACGACTCGTCCTCGAACGCGACGGACGCACCGTCGACACCGTCGTCTACGAGGACGCCCCCGCCGGCGAACGGCTCATCGTCGGGGCCGAGGGCGGACGCGAGTGGCGCCCGATCGGCTACGAACCACGACAGGTACTGCGCTACGACGGTGCGCAGGCAAGAGCGTTCGTCCTCCCCGACTCCCCCGACGTCGTCCTCGAGACGCTCCGTTCGGCCGACGACCGTGTCCTCCTCGCGGGATACACTTTCACGTCCCCTCGCGTCACGCGCACGCTGGTCGACGCCACCGAACGCGGGGTCTCCGTTCGCGTCCTCGTCGACGACGCGCCCGTCGGCGGCCTCACGACCCGCCAGGCCCGGATGCTCGACCGTCTCGCTCGTGCCGGGGTCGAAGTCCGCGTCATCGGCGGCGAGGGCGCTCGCTTCTCCTTTCACCACCCGAAGTACGCCGTCGTCGACCACACCGCGCTGGTCCTCACGGAGAACTGGAAGCCGGCGGGCGTCGGTGGGCGCTCCAGTCGGGGGTGGGGCGTCCGCGTCGACTCTCCCCCGCTCGCCGCGGACCTCGCCGCCCTCTTCGCGTCGGACATGGCCGGCGGGGACGTCACTTCGTGGACCCGCTTCCGTCGTGGCCGGGCGTTCACCGAGAGCGACCCCCTCTCCCGGGAGACGTACCCGACCCGGCACGCCCCCGAGCGGGTCCACGTCGACTCGCTCCGACTGCTGACCGCCCCGGGGAACGCCGAGGAGGCGGTCGTGGGGGTCATCGACGGGACAGACGACCGACTCGACGTCGTGCAGGTCTCGGTCGAGCGCGACCACCCGTTCACGCGCGCCGCGTTCGACGCCGCCCGCCGGGGTGTCGAGGTCCGCATCCTCCTCTCGGGAGCGTGGTACGTCCGCGAGGAGAACGAGGCAACTGCCGCGTGGCTGAACCGCCGGGCGAAGCGTGAAAACTTCCCGCTGGAGGCGCGTGTCGCCGACCCCGGCGGGCGGTTCGAGAAGGTCCACGCGAAGGGCGTCGTCGCCGACGACACCGTCCTCGTCGGCAGTCTCAACTGGAACCGCCACGCCAGTCGGGAGAACCGCGAGGTGGTCGTCGCCCTCGACGGTGCGGCCGCGGCCGATTACTACCGCGAGAGCTTCGCGGCCGACTGGCGCGGCGGACAGGGGCCCGGCGGGCTGGTGTGGGTCGCGGCAGTCGCGGCCGTCGCCGGTGCGGTGCTGGCGTGGCGGCGAGTGCGGTTCGAGCGGTAGACGGGTGCGACGGTGGCCGTCGTCGACGTGGTGCCGGCGTGACCGTCCGCACCTCGTCCTCGCGACGGCGGCCGTCCATCTTCGGTCCACCGTCCCGTGTTACCGCACGACAGTGGTATATAGCCTCGACGCTTACCCGAGGTGAGCGTCGCTCCCACGCACGCGCCGAGCGGCGGCCACAGTGGACGACGCCCACGCAGACCACATGCACGTCGACATCGACTACGAACGGTTGTACCGCGACACCATCCCGTCGGTGGTGTCTGTGTACGTCGGACGCGGCGCCCCGGCCCGAGGGGCCGGTTCCGGGTTCGTCTACGACCTCGCGGGAGAGACGAGTGACGGCCCCACCGGGCCGGACGGCTACGTCGTGACGAACGACCACGTCGTCGCCGATGCGACGGACGTCGAGGTCCGGTTCGCCGACGGCCAGTGGCGGACCGGCCGCGTCGTCGGCCGCGACTCCTACACCGACCTCGCCGTCGTGCGGGTGCCGGACCTGCCGACGGCGGCGCGACCGCTGCCCGTCGCCACGGAGAACCCACAGCCGGGGCGGCCCGTCGCCGCCCTCGGCAACCCACTCGGCCTCGACGGCTCTATCTCCGCGGGCATCGTCAGCGGGTCGAACCGCTCGATGCGGACGTCCAGCGGCTTCGCCATCCCCGACGTCGTCCAGACGGACGCGCCCATCAACCCCGGGAACTCCGGTGGCCCGCTCGTCGCTCTCGTCGTGGCCGACACGGACGACACCGCCGACTCGACCTACGAAGTCGTCGGCGTCAACCGCGCGCGACAGGGGGACAACATCGGCTTCGCCGTCTCGCCGGTCATCGTCTCGCGGGTCGTCCCCTCGCTCGTCGACGAGGGGCGGTACCGCCACTCGTACCTCCGGACCCGGACGCTCGACGTCACGCCGACCATCGCGGCGGCGAACGACCTCGACGAGCCGCGGGGCGTCCTCGTCGTCGACGTCGCCGCGGGCCCGACGGCGGGCGACAGGCTCCGTCGGTCGACGGGGACCCGGACGCTCCACGGCCAGCGCATCCCGGTCGGTGGCGACGTCATCGTCGGCGTCGACGGGCACGAGATACACACCCACGAGGAACTGATGCGGTATCTCATCACCGAGACTCGGCCCCACGAGCCAATCGCAGTCGACGTGGTTCGCGACGGGACTCCGCAGACGCTCGAAGTCGTCCTCGGCGAGCGTCCGGCCCCCGACAGACGCGTCCCGGTGAACTAGGGCGTCGTCGCGGTCGTGACGGCTCCCTCCGAGACTCAACACTGATATCCTGATACGAACGCTCAAGAAGTCGGCTCCTGAACGAGGACTACATGGACCACTCCCGACGACGGGTGCTCGCCCTCACGTCGTCGCTCTCGCTCCCGCTCCTCGCGGGGTGTACCGGAATGCTCGGTTCGGGTGACGACGCCGACGCCGGTGAGAGCGGCGACAGCGACGGCGGTGGTGGCGGTTCGAACGAGGCGACGGAGACGCCGACGCCGACGAAGACGCCGACGCCGACGCCCGAACCCGAATCGGAGTTCCTCGTCCGGACGCGGACCGTGATGGACGAGATTCGCTGGTTCGGCACCCGGTACGAGAGCGCACGCCGCCGCTACCTCCTCGAGGTCAAACCGGTCGCCGAGACCATCGCGAAGCTCAAAGACGTGAACACCCTCACGATGGGTGACGTCGAGGAACTCCGGTCGAAGACGACCGACCTCGCGACGTACGTGTCGGAGGAACTCGCACCGCACTTCGAACTCGACGCGGCCCTCCGGAAGGGGAACAACGTCTACGTCCGCAACTTCGCGGCGGCCGTCGAACAGGACGACACGGCGGCCCAGCAGAACGCGCTGAGTCGACTCGACGTGTTCTACACCCGCGCGACGAACGAGTCGTACCTCGACCAGAACCTCTCGGCGTCCCCCATCGAGGACCCACTCCACAGCCTCCTGGGGTCCGGACGGGGCGGCGAGACGATCTTCGGCGTGAGCTATCCCCCCGGGGACAACTTCACGACGCAGACGTTCTCGGACGACTACAGCGGTCGGGCGCGAGACGAGATACGGCCGCACACCCACGAGTTCGCGACCGGTCAGCGCGTCTACGCCCACGCACACACCTACGACGCCGGCCACAGCATCTACGACCACGAGAACGAGCGCCCGACTGGGGTCATCTACGCGTTCTCCGACGGGGCGATCGACATCCTCGAGGACACGCAGGCGTGGCGCGAGCGGGTCGGCGACTACGAACCGGCGTACACGAACGTCTTCGACGCGACGGTCGTCCGGGAGGGGCGCGTCGATTACGCGTACGTCATGGCGAACAAACTCGTCACCGGCACCGACAGCGACGAACAGTTCGCCGGCGTCCCCATCTTCGTCCAGCGGTTCGAGAGCGAGGACGCGGCCGTGGCGGCGATGGAGACGCTCCTCTCGACGACGCTCGGCGAGGACGGGACGACCCGGATGGGTAACCGGGAGTGGACCCGCGTCTACTACGACTACGACGGACCGAACCTCTACGCGAACCTCCACCGGATCGGCGAGTTCGTCATCGCGACGAGCGTCTCGTCGCGGCCACACCGCGACCGGAGTCGCGACCAGCAGTGGCCCGAGCCGCTCATGCTCTCGTGGCTCGGCATCGTCGAACCGGCGGCCGAGACACCGACGGACGGCTAGCGCCGCTCTCCGCTCGTCACTCCGTCCACGGGACGGCGACGGCACCAACCGCGAAGACGACCACTGCGAGGGCCGTGAGCACTGCGAGCGGTCCCGTCCAGTCTCCGCTCGAGAAGGTGAGCGCCCGCACGCCGCGGGCGAAGTACGTCAGCGGCGACAGCCCGGTCACGGGCTGGAACCACGCCGGGAGGAGGTCGGTCGTGACGAACGTCTCCGAGAGGAACAGCAGGGGGAGCGCGACGGCGTTGCTCGCGGCGATGACGCCGTCCTGCGAACTCGACAGTCGACCGATGATGGAGCCGAGCCCACAGAACAGCGCCACCCCGAGGGCGACGAACGGTACGAGCACGAGACTCGTGGGGGCGAGCGGGACCGACGCACTCGTCAGGACCACGACGAGCACGAGGAGCAAGAGCGCCGCGAGGCCGATGACGACCACGTTCACGAGCGTCTGCGCGAGGAGCCACTCCGCGCGCGACAGCGGCGTCGTCGCCAGTTTCTGGAAGCGGTTCCCCTCGCGGTGACGCGCGACGGTCGACCCGACGCGCGACAGCGGCGTGAACAGCACGACGACGGCCAGGTAGCCGGGGACGTAGTAGCCCGGTGGTTCGGCGAACAGTCCGCCACCCGTGGGCTGGGTCTGCACCAGCACGCCGAAGATGAGGACGATGATGACCGGGAAGAAGAACGTGAAGAACACCGCGGTCCGGCGGCGGAGGAAGGAGTTCCACGCGGCGTCGAACTCGGCCGAGACGCGCCCGAGACGGCTCATTGTCCCCCCTCCGTCCCACCGACGTTCGCACCCGCGGCGACCACGTCGTCGGTACCGCTCGCGGCCGCCGACGCGACGCCCCGGTAGTCGCCCTCGAAGGTCTCGCCGGTGAGCGACAGGTAGACGTCCTCGAGCGACGGCTCCGACCACGCGAGCGACCCGTACTCGACGCCGTGCTCGTCGAGGGCCGTCGCCACGTCACCGATTTCGCGCGGGGCCACGCCCCGGACGACGACGCCCTCGGCCGCGGCCGAGACGGCGTACCGCCCGTCGAGGGCGGCGGTCGCATCCGCGGTGTGCTCCGTCTCGACGACGAGCGTGCTCTCTCCGCCGTGCTCTCGGATCAGGTCGTCGGGGGAGCCGACCGCGACGAGTTCGCCCCCGCGGACGAGTCCGACGCGGTCGGCGAGGCGGGACACCTCCTGCATCGAGTGGCTGGTGAGGAAGACGGTCGTCCCGCCGGCCGTGAGGCGGTCGACGAGCCGCCAGACGGCGCGGCGGCCGGCCGGGTCGATACCCGTCGTCGGTTCGTCGAGAAAGAGGACGTCGGGATCGTTCACGAGCGCGGCACCGACGCACGTGCGGCGCTTCTGCCCCCCCGACAGGTTCTCGTACCAGGTGTCCGCGGCCTCAGCGAGTCCGACCTCGTCGAGGACCACCTCGGGGTCGCGTGCGGCGTCGTAGAGACCGGCGTAGTACGACAGTAGTTCACGGGGGGTGAGCCGCGCAGCGGGCGAGAACGACTGTGGTAGGAGCCCTAGCCGGTTCGCGTCGACGTCCTCGGGTGGGTTCCCGAGGACGCGGACGGTCCCCTCCACGGTCGTCGTGCCGGTGAGTGCCCGGACGAGCGTGGTCTTGCCCGCCCCGTTCGGACCGATGAGACCGAACACCTCACCGGGTCCGACGGTGAGAGAGACGCCACGGAGTGCCTGGACGTCGCCGTAGGACTTCCTGAGGTCGTCGGCGACCAGTACCTCGTCCATACCTCTGCAGATGGCCACCCGATGTAAATACAGACCGACTCGGTTCTCCTCGCGACGCCGTGCGGTGACTGCACACCCGCTCGGGTGTGACCGCGGACGGGAGTCGACACGCGGGGACACGGACCCGAGCCTGCCGCCCCCTCGACGACTGTCCTGGCAGCACCCGCCGGAGTCAGTGGGGGGCTTCCACGTTCGAGCCGCGAGGGACCTCACCGTCTGATACGGCGAACCACGCCCTGGCAACCGGCTTCGCACAATTCTTTTTTACAACCGTGGACTAGCGTCGAATATGGAATGGCTCAAAGCTGCCCTGATTTCGGTGAGCGCCGGAATACTCATTGGAGGGGTTCTGGCAGCCGCAGACCTCCCGAGCCCCGCTCCCCAACACTACTTGGGCGTCGTCGCGGGAGCGTTCACTCTCGTCGGCATGTTCTTCGGCACCTACGCGGTCAATCACGCCGATTCCCTCGTGAGTATCGTCGCCTGAGCGTCGCCGTACTACTGCATCCGGCCTCGGGGACCGTTCACTGCCGTGCCTCGTGTTCTCTCGGGCACGCCACGACGCGGGTACTCCTGACTCCCTCGTCTGCCGGACAGCACGGTTCCGACCGGCTCAGCCCTCCCACCCTGGCACCGACACGCGCTCGCCCCGCTCGGCCGACTCGTAGGCCGCCTCGGTGAGCGCCACGACGCGTCGGCCGTCGACCGCGGGAATCTCCAGTTCGGCCTCGTCGTCGATGGTGTCGACGACGTTCCCGAGTTTCCGGCGGGTGAGCTCCTCGAAGTCGGGAACCGACGGTGTCGTCTCGTAGGTCATCCCCGCCTCGCGGAGCGTGATGCTCTCCCCGTCGAACGCGATGGTGCCTTCGTCACCCCAGATGCGGAGCGACTCCCCGGGGTCGGGGATGGAGGCTCCGTCGCCGGAGACACCGACGCTCGCAGTGACCGGGTTCGGTTTCGGTTTCCGCGACCCGACGGCCTCGTCGCGCTGTTCGAGCGTCATCGTGAGTGCGCTGTTGACGTCGACGTCGTGAGCGCGGCGGTCGACCGTCGCCGTGACGGAGACGGGGTCCGCCCGTAGCGTCCAGCAGAGGACGTCGAGCAGGTGCGACCCCGAGTCGTACAGTTGGCCGCCGCCCGAGAGGTCGGGGTTCGACCGCCACTGGTGCTGCGTCCACTTGATCCACTCCTGTTCGAGGTGGCCGACGACCATGTGCGGCCGCCCGATGCGGCCCTCGTCGACGAGGCGGCGAATCTCGCGGAAGCGGGGGTCGAAGTGGCGCTGGTAGCCGACCGCGAGCACCAGGCCGTGTGCGTCGGCCCGTGCGATGAGGTCGTCGGCGTGAGCCAGGTCGGTCACCATCGGCTTCTCGATGTGGACGTGAACGTCGCGGGAGAGACACTCGCGGGCCTGGTCGTAGTGGAGGGTGTGGGGCGTGACGATGGTGACGAGGTCGACGTCCTCGGTCCCGAGGAGGTCGTCGAGTGTCTCGTACGCCGGACAGTGGAGTTCCCGCTCGAACTGTTCGCGAGCACCGGGGGAGGGGTCCGCACCGCCGACGAGGCGGACCCCGTCGAGCGAGTCGAGTACCTGCGCTTCGAGTCGACCGAGGTCGCCGAGGCCGAGACAGGCCGCGTTGTGCATACCGGGGTGCGAGCGGGCAGGCCGATAAGCGCGTGGGTCGGGGCAGAGTTTCACTGCTGTGACAGCCGCAACCCCGAGGGTTTTGTGGGCGCTCGAAGAACCGGAGAGCATGAGTATGGACTACAGACGGCTCGGTTCGACCGGGACGCAGGTGTCGGAACTCTGCTTCGGTACGTGGCGGTTCGGGCGCGACTCCCCCGAGGGGCCGGAGACGTCGCGTGACGAGGCGCACGACCTCCTCGACCGGTTCGCCGACCACGGTGGGACGTTCATCGACACCGCGAACGTCTACGGCGACCCCAACGGAACCTCCGAGAAGTGGATCGGCGACTGGCTGGCGGGGCGGGACCGCGACCAGTACGTGCTCGCGTCGAAAGTGTACTTCGGCTTCGACGAGTCGAACCCCAACGGGTCGGGCCTGTCGCGGACGCACATCCGCCGGCAGGTCGAGGGGACGCTCGAACGCCTCGGTACCGACTACCTCGACGTCTACTACATCCACCGCTGGGACGACGAGACGCCCATCGACGAGACGCTCGCCACCCTGACGCGCCTCGTCGAGGAGGGGCGAGTGAACTACCTCGGCGCGTCGACGATGGCCGCCTGGAAGCTGATGAAGGCGCTGGGCCGGAGCGCACAGCACGACTGGGAACGGTTCGAGGTCACACAGCCGCTGTTCCACGCGGCCTACCGCGACGACGTCGCGGACTACCTCGACGTCTGCGCGGACCAGGACCTCGCGGTGTGCCCCTACTCGCCGCTCGCCGGCGGGTTCCTGACGGGGAAGTACGAGCGCGCGGACCCCGACGACCCGAAGCAGGTGAGAGCCCCGGACGGCTCTCGGGCCACCATCTACGAGTCGTTCTCCGACTACTACCTCTCCGAACGCGGCTGGCACGTCCTCGACGCGGTTCGCGAGGTGGCCGACGAACTCGACGCGACGCCCGCACAGGTCGCGCTCCGGTGGCTCATGGAGCAGGAGGCGTTCACCTGCATCCCCATCGTCGGCGCCCGGACGACGGACCAGCTAGACGAGAACGTCGGCGCCTGCGACATCTCGTTGTCGGACGCGCAGTTCGAGCGCATCGAGAACGCCCGCTACGCCGACCCCGAGACGAAGCAGCGCTGGGGCCACTGAATCGGCAGCACGGGCCCGTTCCTCGTCCGCTGGCCACGCTACGGTGGCGTGGCGGTCGCAGCGCCGTCCACGCTGGTACGCGAGGCCTCCACGAGTGACCGACCAGCGGGAGGGAGCGAGTCGGCCGGAGAGGGTCGTGCCTGCAGCGCGCTCGCCTTCCGCGCGGTTCTGGTCCCGTCGACCGTTCTCGTCTCGCTCCGTCCCGTCTCGTTTACATCGCGCGTGAGCGCCCAGCCGACGAAGCCCCCGTCCCTCACGCCGCCGGTGCCGTTCGTCTGGCTACCCGCTCGCCGAATCCTCTTGTACGATGCCGCGGCCAACACCGCCGAGGATGACCTGACCGCCGCCGTGCGGCGAGGCGCGGGTGTTCGGTACGCCGCCGCACGGGACGTGCGTGTACCGACTGTCAGCGACGGAACTGTAGCGACTGCCGTGTCGGCTTCCGGTGATGATGGGGGACTCACAGCAGCTCGGCGTCGCGCACGATGTCGGCGACGACGTGGACGTAGAGGAGCACGCCGACGAGGACGGAGAGCCGTGTGTCGAGGCTCGAGAGACTCGCGACGAGGAACCCCCCGAGCAGCAGGTGCGAGAGCAGGCGGTACGGGCGGAGCAGCGACTTGTCGACGTCGGCGAACACGGCCTCCTGTTCGACGAGGCCGACCCGGGGGTTCGTGACCGCGCGACGGAGGTTCGTCCAGTCTCCGCGCATAGCGCGGGCGATGACGAAGTGGTCGAGGTCGACGAAGACCGAGAGGGCGACGCCACCGACCCACAGCGCCACCTGCGTGGGGAGCGGTTCGCTCGGGAAGAGCACGGCGACGGCGGCGACGCCGACGACGGCACCGACAGTCGCGTGTTCGGCCGACTTCATCTCGACGGCTCAGACGTACTCCCGGAGACGCCGGGTGATGACGTCGAGGTCGTAGGGGTCGTCGGCCTTGTCCCACACCACGTCGTCGTCGACGCGGACCTGGAGGACGCCGTGGTCGCCGGTGACGAGCGCGACGCGGTCGAGTCGATCGCCGAACTGCTGGAGGAGCGCGCGCTGGATGTCCTGTGCCCGGTCGAGGAAGCCACAGGGGACGCAGTACTCTATCTCGACGGTGGTCATACCGGGAGGTTCGACGACCGCGTTAAAAGAAGGTCGGGGAACGGTTCGGACCCGTACTCAGAGGAGTCTGCGAAGCACCGGATACGTCGCGCCCAGGACCAGTCCGTAGACCCCGTGACCCACGAACCCCATCAGCGAGAGGTTCGGCAGGGGCGGGGCGTTCGGGAAACCGACGGCCGAGAGCCAGAGCGGCATGGCGACGCCCGCCGTCGGGACAGTGAGCACCAGACCGTAGGCGAGGCCGAGCGCCGCGGCCGATCCGACCGCTCTCGTGTACGGTTCCACGGACGGACGGGTCGCGAGCAGGGCGAAGCCGAGACCCAGCACGGCTCCGTGGAAGAGGTGAATCGCCCAGCCGACGGCGAGGTTCGGGCCCGAGACGCCGTAGAGGGCGGGAATCGCCACGGCGATGACCCCGGTAGCACCCATCAGCATCTGTACCGCACCGAACACGACGGTCCCGACGATTCCAGCGAGTCCGGCACTCACCCAGGTGTCCGATAACGATTCGGTCGTCTCTGTCGCAACTGCGGAACTCATCGGTCATCACGTCTGTTGCCTGGGAATTAAGGCTACCTCGGTGCCGCGTCCACGACACACTCCCGTCGGGGGCGGAGTGTCCACGGAACGGAACGGAACAGTTGGCGAGTCGACAGTCACCGTCTCCGCGCCAGGGGACGCCACGTCAAGAGCGCCACCGTCGCGAGGAACGCCACGGTGGAGACGTCGTACGGCCAGGTGGTCGCGGCGACGACGACGAGCGACCCCGACCCGAAGACCGTGGTGGCGAGCGACCCGAGGACCGGCCAGGTGCACGAGACGCACGAGAGGAGGCCGAGCGACCCCGAGAGGGCGGAGCCAGCGGCGTCGATGACCGTCGCGTAGACGAGATACGCGAGCGAGAGGTAGCCGACGACCTTGTACGGCATCAGGATGACGAGCAGCCACGAGCCCTGGTAGACGAACGCCGGTCCCCACCCCGGCGGGAGGAGGCGGAGTTCGAAACTCCCAGCCGCCGTCGTGCCGTGGCTGTGCAGGTGACCGTCGGTGAGGAGCGAGGCGAGGGGGCTGGTGTGGCTCGGTCCGACGAGGCCTCCGGCGACGGCGAGGACGAGGAAGTAGCCGCCGGCGACGAGCAGCGCGATGCGTCTGGTCCGGGGGCTCGCCTCTGCGGGTCGCGTCTTCGCTACGGCGTACAGTCCCGCGTTGATCCACAGGAACGCGTACAGGATGAACCGCCACGAGTCGATAGTGATTGACTCGACTGCGAGGTAGACGAGCACGGCGAGTATCTCGGCGTTGACGACGACGGCACCCACGAGTAGGTCGGTCTTCGTGGGTCGCCAGTCGAGTCGGGTGACGGTTGACATGGAGGGTCGAGCGGGGTCGTCAGAGGACGAGCGTGTCGACGACGATTGCCAGCAGTAGCGCGCCGAGGTACGCGTTCGAGGCGTGGAACGCGCGGAACGCCGCCCCTTCGTTCTGCTCGTAGTGGAGGCGGACGACCGCCCAGAGGAACACCCCGCCGAAGAGGACGCTCGTGAGCACGTAGACGGAGCCGAGAGGGGCCATCGTTCCGAGCGCCCCGGCGGCGACGAGCGTCGCGCCGAGGTACCAGACGATGTGTTTCCGCGTGACTGTCTCGCCCCGGACGACCGGCATCATCGGGAAGCCGCCGCGCTCGTAGTCGTCCTTGTACGCCAGGGCGAGGTTGTAGAAGTGTGCGGGCGTCCAGAGGAAGATGACCGTCGCCAGCGCGAGTCCACCCCAGCCGATAGACCCGGTGACGGCGACCCAGCCGATGAGCGCGGGGAGCGCGCCTGCCGCACCGCCGATGACGGTGTTCTGGACGGTGTTGGGTTTCAGCAGGAGGGTGTAGACGACGGAGTAGAAGGCGATGGCTCCGAGACCGAGCACGGCCGCGAGGAGGT
The DNA here is from genome assembly GCF_041641895.1 of Salinigranum sp. Taxonomy (NCBI): domain Archaea; kingdom Methanobacteriati; phylum Methanobacteriota; class Halobacteria; order Halobacteriales; family Haloferacaceae; genus Salinigranum; species Salinigranum sp. The sequence continues at coordinate 36,130 of NZ_JBEPXO010000023.1, forward strand.
TGACGGAGGCGAACAGCGCGACGGAGGCGAGACCGAGTACGGCCGCGAAGGCGAGCGCGTTGCGGACGGGGACGATATCGGTCGCCAGCGGCCGGTCGGAGGTCCGCTGCATCTTCCGGTCGATGTCCCGCTCGAGCACGTGGTTCAGCGTCCCCGACGCCCCGATGGAGAGGACGCCACCGCCGAGCGTCGCGAGCATCACCTGCGGCGTCAACCCCGGATGAATCGACCCGGCGAGCGCCATCGCGGCGCTCGCGACGAGACAGAGGAGCCACATCAGTCGTGGCTTCGTCAGTCGGAAGTACGCGTACGTCACCGTCTTCGCCCGGGCCAGCGGCGCGTCCGGGAGCGACGGTCGGTCGTGGTCGTCGTCTATCGGTTCTTCGGGGAGGCTCGGCTCGCCGTCGTCGGTCGCTGCCGTCGCGGTGTCGTCCGTCCCAGTCCGTGCCTCGAGCGTCCACGCCAGCGCGGCGACGAGGCCGGCGAAGATACCCATCCCGACCACGAGGTGCGCCGCCCGGAGCCACCCGCCGGCGGTGGTCGCGACGAGCGCGCCCAGTCCGGCCTGCAGTGGGTATAGGAGCGCCGAGGCCGTCGTCGCCGTTCGGACACGGCGCGACTCACCGCTCCGCCAGGCCGAGACGAGCACGGCGGCGACGAGGAGGCCGACGAACACCGCCGCGACCCGATGACCGAGTGCGACGTAGCCGTCGGTCGTCGAGGGGAGAGCGAGCCCGTCACCGCAGGCCGGCCACGCCGTACACGCCGACGCCGCGTCCGTCAGTGCGGTCGTCGCACCGACGAGCAACAGGAGGTAGACCGCCATGGCCGCGGCCGCGAGGAGCCCGGGGAACCGTCCCGGCCGTCCAGTCCACGCCCGCGACTCACATGCGTCGCGCGACATATCTATGCCCGCTTGGGAGCCGTCCTACTTAGACACCCCGCTTCGGTCGCCGTCCGGGACTGTCCGCGAGAGCGTCGACGGCCCTCCGACTGCGGGCAGAACCTCCGGACGCTACGCCGGTGACGGTCGAGTCAGTAGGTATTTACGTTCCAGTTCCCAAGCCCCGCTTAGCAATGAGACGGACGCGACTCGGGCTCGTCACACTCCTCTCCGTGGTCGTCCTCGCACTGGCCGCGGACCCCGTCGCCGCACAGGCCTCTGCGACGTCGGGACTGATCAACGAGCTCAATGGAAAACTGCTGTACGTTGCCATCCCCATCACCGTCATCACCCAGGCTATCCTCCTCTACACGGTGATTCGGTTCCGGCGGAACGACGAGGCACAGCCGACGAAGGAGAACCGCCGCCTCGAGATCACCTGGACCATCGCCACCGCCGCCGTCCTCCTGTTCGTCGGCGTCGCCTCCTACGGCGTGCTCGCGAACCCGAACGTCACGTACATGCCCGGCATGAACGACGACGGCCCCGGCGAGGGAGACGTGGTCGTCGAGGCCGAAGCGTACCAGTGGGGCTGGAACATGCGCTACCCCGAGGAGGACGGCGTCACCGCTCCGACCGTCGAAGGGAGTCCCCAGGTCGTCATCCCGAAGGACACCGACGTCTATTTCGAGATAACGTCGACGGACGTGATACACGGCTTCGCCGTGCCCGAACTCGGACTGAAGCAGGACGCGATGCCCGGCGCGACGAACACGATCAAGACCGTCGCCTACGAGGAAGGGACGTATCAGGGCTACTGTACGGAGTACTGTGGCGTCGCCCACTCGCAGATGTACTTCACCGTCAAGGTCGTCTCCCAGGAGGAGTACCAGCAGTTCCTCGACGAGCAGCAGTCCACACCGACCGCGACGGCAACCGCAACGCCGAGTGGAAACTCCCCGGCGACTTCGACCGCAACACCGAGCGGCAACTCCACGGCGACTTCGACTGCGACCGCGACCACGGCTTCGACTGCGACCAGCACGTCGACTCCGAGCGGGAACTGAGCGTCTCCCTCGCCGCGGCGGCCGGTCCGCCGTGACACCCGGTTTTCGGTTCTCTCTCTTCACGCGACGAGTGCTCGGCTCTCCGTCCACGCGGTAGTCGCTCGTCCGCCTCTCGTCCGAGCGCGCGTCAGTCGCCGCGCTCGGTCACGATGCGGTCGATGATGCTGCCCGTCGAGAGGAGTTCCCCGTCGTAGGCCGGGTCACGGGCGGAGGCGCGCGTCACCTCACAGTCGAGGCCGCGCGCAGCGAGTGCGTCGCGGAGTGCGTCCTCGTCGTGGTGCTGGTCGTGGCCGAGGACGATGACCGCGGGGTCGATTTCGCGGATGGGGACGAAGATGTCGTCGGGGTGTCCCAGGCGGGCGTCGTCGACGACGTCGAGGGCGGCGACCATGTCGCGGCGCTGACGGTCGTCAAGGACGGGTGGCGCCTTGTGAGTGACGTTCCTGCGGCGGGCGACGATGACGTGGAGTTCGTCACCCATCGACCGTGCCTCCTTGAGGTAGTGGAGGTGTCCGGGGTGGAGCAGGTCGAACGTCCCCTGTGCGACCACGCGTCGCTCGCTCACAGGAGGTCCTCCTCGGTGAAGTCGAAGAAGTCACCGGGGTCCGGCAGGTCGACCTTCAGCACCGGCAGTCGCGTCGGCTCCCCACGGGAGTCGAACGCCCGCCAGTCGTCGGGCTGGTACGGCGCGCCGAGGATGAGGTGGACCGCACCCGACCCGAACGTCGCGAGGTCGGCGTCACTGGGCCGTAGCACACCGTTCGGGTGGGAGTGGACCGACCCCACGGCAGAGAAGTCGTTCGGGAGGAGTTCCGTCGGGACCGTCGCACTCACCTCGTTCGACGTGGTGCCCGGGACGACGAGGATGTCGGTGACGACGGTCCCGTCGCGGTCGAGAGTCACACCCAGGTCGCGTGCGGCCTCGCCGCGGAGAAAGCCCATGTACTCGTTGGGGTGGGTCTCCCGGGAGGCTTCGAGCGCGAACCGGAGGACGTCGGCCGCGATGCCGACGACGTCGCTCGACCGGAACAGGCGCATACGCCACCCTCGGGTGCGTCCGCATCTAAGCGTTCCGGTAGCCGGAGTGGGCAGTCGATTCTCCTCCGACCGAGAGACCGAAACGGCGCCGAGCCCATCATGAAACGCTTATCACCGGCCGGACGCCACCTGCACGTATGACTACAGAGGACGCCGGGGGTTCCGGCGCGGACGCGGGTTCGAGTTCGGACTCGCGGCCGACGGTCTACGATCTCGCTCCGAACTGTACGCTCGACGAAGTCGCGGCGGGCAACTACTACCACGCCGTCGTCAACGGCGTGGTCGACTACGGCGTGTTCGTCGACGTCTCGGACGTCGTCTCCGGACTCGTCCACGAGTCGAACCTCGACGGGTCGTACGACGTCGGCGACCGACTCGTCGTCCGTCTCGACGAGATTCGTGACAACGGCGACATCTCCTTCTCCACCGCCGGCATCGACACCTACCGCACCGAAACCGTCGACCACGTCCCGACCATCACCGGCATCGCCGACATCGAGACCGGTGCCGAGGTGACGATCGAGGGGACGGTGTCGCAGATCAAACAGACCGGCGGTCCCACGGTGTTCCGAGTCGTCGACCACTCGGGCATCGTCGCCTGCGCCGCGTTCGCCGAGGCCGGCGTCCGCGCCTACCCCGAGGTCGAACTCGACGACGTCGTGCGCGTCACGGGGACCGTCGAGGAACACGACGGCGCCGCACAGGTCGAAGTCGACGACGTCGAACGCCTCGACGACGAGACGGCCGCGGAGGCCCGCGAACGCATCGAGTCGGCGCTGACCGAACGCGCCGCCCCCCACGCGGTCGAGACGTTCGTCGAGTGGCCCGCCTTCGAGTCCATCCACGAGGACCTGAAGGAGGTGGCCCGTCTGCTCCGGCGAACCGTCCTCGAGGGGCGTCCCATCCGCGTCCGACACCACGCCGACGGCGACGGGATGTGCGCGGCACTCCCGGTTCAACTCGCCCTGGAGCGGTTCATCGAGCAGACGCACGACGACGACGACGCGTCGCGGCACCTCTGCAAGCGCCTCCCCTCGAAGGCCCCGTTCTACGAGATGGAGGACGTGACGCGCGATCTCAACTTCGCGCTCGAGGGGCGCGCCCGCCACGGCCAGAAGCTCCCCCTCCTGTTGATGCTCGACAACGGCTCCACCGAGGAGGACGTCCCCGCCTACCGGAACCTCGCACACTACGACGTCCCAATCGCTGTCGTCGACCACCACCACCCCGACCCCGAGGCCGTCGAACCGCTGCTGGACGCCCACGTCAATCCCTACCTCCACGGCGAGGACTACCGCATCACCACCGGGATGATGTGCGTCGAACTCGCACGGATGATCGACCCCTCGGTCACTGAGGACCTCCGACACGTGCCCGCTGTCGCCGGCCTCTCTGACCGTTCGAAAGCCGAAGTCATGGGAGAATTCGTCGAACTCGCCGAGAGCGAGGGCTACTCCCGGGAGAAGCTCCAGGACATCGGCGAGGCGCTCGACTACGCCGCTCACTGGCTCCGCTACTCCGACGGCCAGTCGCTCGTCAACGACGTGCTCGACGTCGGCTGCGACGACGACGAGCGCCACGAGGAGCTGGTGTCGTTCCTCTCCGAGCGGGCCGAACGCGACGTCGAACGGCAGCTCGACGCTGCCGAGCCGCACGTCGAGCACGAACGACTCGCCAACGACGCGCACCTGTACCGCATCGACCTCGACCGGTTCGCCCACCGCTTCACCTACCCCGCTCCCGGGAAGACCACGGGACAGCTCCACGACCGGAAGGTCCAGGAGACGGGTGACCCGGTCATCACTATCGGCTACGGGCCGGACTTCGCCGTGCTCCGCTCCGACGGCGTCAGGCTGGACATCCCGCAGATGGTCGCCGAACTCAACGAGGAAGTGGTCGGCGGCGGCGTGTCGGGCGGCGGCCACCTCGTCGTCGGCTCCATCAAGTTCGTCAAGGGGATGCGCCAGGAGGTCATCGACTCGCTCGTCGACAAGATGGCCGACGCCGCCATCGACGACGACCTCTCCTCGACGGCCACGCTCGACGACTAGTCGGTCCGTTCGGGGGGAACAGCCGGCCGCGTGACTTGCTTCACCACGTTCTCCGCGCGTACTCGTCTCCGACGCCGACGTCGACGTCCCCGCCAGCCGGTGCGACAACCGCTCACTCGCCGGGGTTTAATACTGCGTCGGGCGCAGCCACGAGCATGAGCCTCGACAAGCACGACACGATGCAGCGACTCCGAGACAGCGGGACCGTCGCGGTGCTGCGCGGTGCCGACGCTGACGCGCTGGTCGAGACGGTCGACGCGCTCCTGGCGGGCGGCGTCACCGCAGTCGAGATAACGGCCGACAACCCCGACGCGCTGACGATGATCGCGTCGGTCGTCGGGAGCTTCGACGACGACGTCGTCGTCGGCGCCGGGACCGTCCTCGACGAGGAGACGGCGGTCGACACCATCCGCGCTGGCGCGGAGTTCGTCGTCGGCCCCACCGTCGAACGCGACGTAATCGACGTCTGCAACCGATACGGAACGCTCGTCGCGCCGGGCGCGTTCACCCCGACGGAGGCGCTCACCGCGTACGAGGCCGGCGCGGACCTCGTGAAGGTGTTCCCCGCCTCGTCGGGCGGGCCAGCCCACCTCGGCGGCATCAAGGGCCCGCTCCCACAGATTCCCCTCATGCCGACGGGCGGCGTCGACGCCGACAACGCCGGCGACTTCATCCGTGCGGGTGCGGAAGTCGTCGGCGCCGGCAGCGCGCTGGTGCCTGGTGACGCCGTCGAGGCCGGCGACTTCGAGATTATCACCGAGAACGCGCGGGCGTTCACCGAGGCGGTCGAGGCGGCGCGCTCGGCGTGAGGGTACTGGGACGGTCGCGGCCTCACCCACGATGTGGCGTCGGCTGGACGCCCCCGCTGACGTGGTCGGCGCGGCAGGTGACCGGCGCCGTGGCTGTGCAGGGAGAGGCACTCCTCAGAAAGTGACGAGGCGCGGAGACGGAGCGCTACGCTCGAAGCGTTCCGATGCCGCGGCGGGCCACGGCGACGAGGAACAGTCCGAACACCGCCACGACTAACCACTGACCCGTCTGGGAGCCGAGCGCTTCGGCGAACATCCCTAACAGGTCGAGGCCGACCGCCTGTCCGAGCGCGAACAGAAAGAGCACGAACCCGGCGACACCGATTCCCCAGCGCACCGCCGCGCTGGCGAACAGTTCACCGAGCCCGGACCGCGAGTCTGCGGCCGCTCCTCGCTGTTCGTCCGGCTGCTGCGTCGCTGCCTGCTGGTTCTGCTGTGGCTGTGCGTCCTGCGCTGTGCGTCCTGAGTCCGCACGTTCGTCGTTTCGGGGCATAGGTGGGACCCCGTTTGGTTCAGACCCCCGGAAGACTTGAATAACATGCGGCTACCGCGGAATTAATCCTCACTGTACGCGAACTTTCGGCTGGGCTGACCGCTCTGGGTCGGCGCGACGGAGCGAGGGCGACTCAAAGCAGTGTCGGGGCGACGTTCTGGCGGTCCTGGTCGACGACGTCACGCGGCTCCCCGTCACCGACCGCGACGAGGTACGCCCGCCCGTCCTCGTCCCCGTACCGGCGGTGGATGTCGTAGACGAAGCCGTACACGGCTGCGTCGGTCTGCGTGGCGACGAAGTCGACCTGCTCACGTACGTTGTACTCGACGAGACGGTCGACGACGCCGCTCCGCTCACCGTCGAGGTCGACCGGCGCGTTCTCGACCATCGTGACGAGCGAGTCGAGGTCCTTCCGGACGCCCGGCGGGAGGTCCGCGAGGTCGGTCTGCCCCGTGACGACGTCGTAGGCCGCGGTGACCGCCCCACAGCCCGTGTGCCCGACGATGGCGACGACGTCGGTGTCGGTGAACGTCACCGGGTAGGCGACACCACCGTCGAGGACGCGTTCACCGTCGACGTCGGTCGTCGAGCGGTTACCGATGTTCGCGACGGTGAAGAGTTCCCCCGGGTCGGAGACGTCCCACATCCCCTCCTGAGAGACCCGTGAGTCAGAACAACAGACAGAGACGACGGGCGGGTGCTGGGCGTCACGGACCGCGTCGAACTTCGACTCGTCGACGCTGGCGACGTGGCGGTCGTTCCCAGCCAGGAGGTCACGGAGAACCTCTTCGGAACGTTGTGGTTGCTCGTGGCTCATACGCGCAGCATCACCGCGGTGCGTGATAGGGGCTTGGGAATGTATCGACCGGCGTGCCGACCGCTCCCCACTCTCTGTAGGTTCGGCGGTGGCCGTCGCCCTC